>JANMTL010000177.1:0-2939 GCA_031390425.1 Rhizobacter sp. | reverse complement strand
GGCCGGCTGAAGATGGCGGCCTCGATCAGCCCGCAGACGATGTGGCCGGCGACGATGTGGCCTTCCTGGATGTTCGGCGTGCAGGCCGACGGAATCGCCACGCAGTGATCGACCAGTTGCGTGATGGCTTCGCCGCGGTTGCCGGTCATGCCCACCGTCACCAGCCCCATCTCGCGCGCGGTGCGCAGCGCCTTCAGGATGTTGGGCGACTTGCCTGAGGTCGAGAAGCCGAACAGCACGTCGCCCGGCTGGCCGAGTGCTTCCACCTGGCGCGAGAACAGCAACTCGTAGCCGTAGTCGTTGCCGATCGCTGTCAGCACCGAGCTGTCGACCGTCAGCGCGATGGCCGGCAGTCCGGGGCGATCGAACGCGAAACGGCTGACCATCTCGCCGGCCAGGTGCTGCGAATCGGCGGCACTGCCGCCGTTGCCCATGAACAGCAGCTTGCGGCGCTGGCCGAGCGCCGCCACGCAGGTGCGGGCCACGGTCTCCAGCGTTTGGACCAGCACGGCGTCGGCGCTCATCGCCGCCAGCACGGCCTGGCTTTCGGCAATCTGCGCGAGGATGGTCGGCTTCATCATTGTGTCCACGCCTGGGCTCCGTTCTTAGTGAAATGACAGTTGCTGACGACACCCGCGTAACGCCCCAACGCGCGAATCACGTCCATGCGCCGCTCGACCGGCGCAAAAAACATCATGAAGCCGCCGCCGCCCGCGCCCGACACTTTGCCCGCGCGTGCGCCGGCGTGGCGAGCGGCCTCGTAGATTTCGTCGATCAGCGGATTCGACACCGTGCTGGCCGATCGCTTCTTGTTCTCCCACCCGACCTGCATCGACTCGACCAGCCCGTCGAAATCAGCCTTCAGGATGCATTCCTTCATGCGCACCGCCTCGTCCTTCATCGCGTGCATCGCGGCTGTGGCGTCGGTGTTCTTCTCGGTGATGTTGGCGCTCTGCTCGGCGATGATCTTGGCCGACTCGCGCGACACGCCGGTGTAGAACAGCACCAGCGACGCTTCCAGCTCGCACAGCACCCAGTTCTTGATGCGCAGCGGATTGATCACCGCGCGGTCCTCGGCATAAAACTCCATGAAATTGAACCCGCCGAAGGTCGCCGCGTACTGGTCTTGGCGGCCGCCCTGCAACGCGCAGTCCACGCGCTCGATGCGAAACGCGAGCGTCGCCAGCGCGTAGTCGTCGATCGGTGCGTTCAGCAGTTCGCTGAAGGCCTTCAGCATCGCCACCACCACCGTCGACGACGAACCCAGCCCCGAGCCGGTCGGTGCGTCGCAGAAGGATGTCAACTCCAGCGCGATCGGTCGGCCCCCGTTGAAGCGCTCGATCACCGCGTTGTAGACCGCCTTGTGCAGGTTCAGCGTGCCGTCGAGTTCGAAGCGACCGGCCAGCGGCAGCGTGCACGCCCGCTCCTGGTCCGAGGCCACGAAGCGCACCACCGGCTCGTCGAGCGTGCGCACGATGGCGTAGGCATAGCGGTCGATGGTGGCGTTGAGCACCGCACCGCCGTGGAGGTCGCAAAACGGTGACACGTCGGTGCCGCCACCAGCCAGGCCCAGGCGCAACGGCGCGCGCGCCCTGATCGTCGTCGTCATGCAGAGGCCTTTCGGGTGGATGTTTGAACCGTTGTTTTAGCCGACGCCAGCAGGTAGTCGGCGCAATGCCAGCGCAACTGCCGCGCGAAGGCCACGCTCGGTCGGTCGATCGACAAGCTCAGTGCGCGCTGGTGCTGGTGGCCGTACAGCCGGATCAGCAGGCCGATGAAGCTGTGGTCGACCCAGCCGAGCGCCTGCGCATCGATGACCACGGGGCCGTCGAGCGCGGTCGCTGCCGTCAACGCCTCGCGCAGCCGCCCGAGGTCGGCAGGCAGCCAGTTGCCCGCCAGCGTCAGGTGCTTGCTGCTGCCCACCAACGCCAGCTCGATGCGCGCCGACGACCGCACCGGCACCACCGCGCGCAGGGCGCGGCGCGCCGCCAGCGGCAGCACATTGCGCAGGCACAGGCCCGCCAGCGCCCAGGCGTCGCTCGCGTAGCGGCGCCACAGCGCCGGTTCTTCGCGGATGCGCCACAGCCATTCGAAGCCGGTGTTTTGCATCAGCAGCGGCGCGCGCCGCACCGAACCGGCAACGAAGTTCACCACCGCACCCAGGTGGCTGACCAGCGGCGCGTCCAGGTGAGCGCCGACCCGTTCGATCCACTGCTGCCCCTTGGCGGTGCCCAGCGCCACCACCACGAAATCGGGCGCGGCGGCGTTGATGCGCGCCATCACATCGGGCGCAGACATCTCGGCCACGGTGCCGAAGCCGGGGTAGTGCCAGCCCGCGCCGCGCATCGGCCCGCCGTCGCGGTTCAGGCGCGCGCACGCGGCTTCGGCCATGCCTTCGGGGGCGCCGAAAAAGTACACGCACAACGGCCCGCCGTCACCGCGCATCAGCGCCAGGAACAAATCGGAGCCCGCCACGCGGCGCGTCGATATCCCCAGCAGCCGCGCCATCCACACCAGCGGCATGCCGTCGGCGACGACCAGATCGCAGCGCGTCACCGCGTCACGAAAGGCCGGGTTGCGCTGCACCGCGACGATGTTGTTCGTGTTCGGCGTCGACAACACCAGCCGTGTGCGTTCGCCCGCCGCACGGCCCATGCGCTCGACTGCGGTCGGCAGGTCGATCTGATCAAACGCCAGCCCCAGCAAACAGAACACCGGGCGCTGGAAATCGGTCGGCACGCGCTGGGGTGCACCAGACGGGCGGTCTGGCACGTCGGGTCGAATCTCGGTTTCGATCATCGTCAGTCGGCATCACGTTTGGAGCGCACCCACTCAACCTGGCGGCGCACGAGGAAGCCAAGGTACAACGGAATCTTCGCGACGACGTACAACGCGATGCGCGGCACCTCCGACAGCGGCAATATGTCTCGCGCAAAGCG
>JANMTL010000093.1:0-3035 GCA_031390425.1 Rhizobacter sp. | reverse complement strand
CCACCTGGGCCAGCACGCCGGTGCCGTTGCCGACCAGAGCCACGACACTGGTTTCGAAGGTCCGCGTCAGGTCGTCGGCCCATTCGACATGCATCCAGCGTTCGCTGTCGCGTTCGTACAGGCGTTTGCCGGTGTGGCATTCGGCGGTGTGCACCAGCAAGCCTTCGCCGCGGCCGAGGTAGCCGACGATGGCGTCCCCCGGGATCGGCCGGCAGCAGGGCGCCAGTTGCACCGAGCCCCCTTCGCTGCCGTCGACAAAGACCACGCCCTGGGAGGACGACGCTTCGTCGTGCGCATAACGCCCCAGGCTCAGCGTCACGGGGTCGGGCCGGGCGCCCCGTTCGAGCATCAGTTGCGACAACCGCTTGGCCACGATGACGGCAATCTTGCGGCCCAAGCCGATGTCGACCATCAATTCACCGCGGTGACGGTTGCCACTCCAGCGCGTCAGCAGTTGCCACAGCACGGCCGCGGCCGTGTCGGCCGTATCGGGTGATGGCATCTGCAATCCTTCAGCGCGCAACGCCTGGGTCAGCATCTTCTCGCCCATCGCACGCGACTCCTCCTGCTCCATGTTCTTCAGGTAGTGCCGGATTTTCGATCGTGCACGTCCGGTACGCACCATGCTCAGCCAGGCCGGGTTGGGTTTGGCGCCGGGGGCGGTGATGACCTCGACCACGTCGCCGCTGCGCAGTTCGGTGCGCAAGGCCACCGGTTCGCCATTGACCTTGGCCGCCACCGTGTGGTCACCCACGTCGGAGTGGATGGCGTAGGCAAAGTCCACCGCGGTGGCGCCGCGCGGCAGCGCCAGGATCTTGGTCTTGGGCGTGAAGACGTAGACGGCGTCGGGGTAGAGGTCGATCTTGACGTGTTCGAGAAACTCGGCCGCGTCGCGGGTTTCGTCCTGGATGTCGATCAGCGACTTGAGCCAGATCGCACCCAACTGCTGCGGGTCTGTGCCACCCTTGCCGTTTTTGCCCTTGTCGCCGGTTTTGTACAGCCAGTGCGCGGCAATGCCTTTTTCGGCCACCGCGTGCATGGCCTCGGTGCGGATCTGAAACTCCACCGCTGTGCCCAGCGGGCTGACCAGCGTGGTGTGCAGCGACTGGTAACCGTTGGCCTTGGGGATCGCGATGTAGTCCTTGAAGCGACCCGGCACCGGCTTGTACAACTGGTGCAGCACGCCCAGCGCCAGGTAACACTCGGGCAAGGTCGGCACCACGATGCGAAAGCCGAAGATGTCGTTGACCTGCGCAAATCCGGCGTGCTTTTCGCGCATCTTGCGGTAGATCGAGTAGACGGTCTTTTCGCGGCCCGAGATCTGCACCTTGATCTTCTGCGCTGCAAAGGCCTTCTCCACGTCACGCTGCACGCGCTCGACGATGTCGCGCCGGGTGCCGCGGGCGCGGGCCACGGCCTTGCCCAGCGCACCGTGGCGCCAGGGGTAGAGGTGCTCGAACGACAACTCCTGCAGTTCGCGGTAACTCTGGTTCAGCCCCAGCCGGTGCGCGATCGGGGCATAGATGTCCAGCGTCTCGCGTGCGATGCGCTGGCGTTTGCCGACCGGCATGGCGTGCATCGTGCGCATGTTGTGCAAACGGTCGGCCAGCTTGATGAGGATGACGCGCACGTCACGCGCCATCGCCAGCAGCATCTTGCGAAAACTCTCGGCCTGGCCTTCTTCACGCGTGCTGAACTGCAGCTTGTCGAGTTTGGTCAGGCCGTCCACCAGGTCGGCGGTGGGGGCACCGAAACGCTCGATCAGCTCGGGCTTGGTGATGCCGCAGTCTTCCATCGCGTCGTGCATCAGCGCGGCCATCACGGCCTGCGCGTCGAGCCGCCAGTCGGCCACCATGCCGGCCACCGCGATCGGGTGCGTGATGTAGGGCTCGCCGCCGGCGCGGAACTGGCCCAGGTGGGCCTCGTCGGCAAACTTGTAGGCGTCGCGCACCTGCCGCAGGTCGGCCTTGGACAGGTAACCGAGTTTGTCGGTCAGTGCGGCAAACGACGCGGCTTCGGCGACGGCGGTGGGCGCCGGCCCATGCGCGATGCGGCCCAGGCCTTGAAGTGCGGTGGGCAGGAATTCGGCGGCCAGCGAGCGGATCCCCATGCCCCGAATTTAACGCCTCGCGCTGCGACTGACAGCTTGCGGGGACACAAACGAAAACGGGCGCCTGATGGCGCCCGTGTTTCATGCGAAGGGAGATCTAGACCGGCACCTTGCGCAACATCTCGATGCCGATCTCACCAGCGGCAATTTCGCGCAGCGCGGTCACGCCGGGCTTGTTCTTGGTCTCGATCTTGGGCGCGTGGCCCTGGCTGAGCATGCGGGCGCGGTAGGTGGCGCACAGCACCAGCTGGAAGCGGTTGGGGATGCGGTTCAGGCAGTCTTCGACAGTGATTCGAGCCATGGGTGCGTTGCTTTCCGTTCTTGCGTGAGGTCAGACCAGATCGAGCGCGGCAAACACCTGGGAGCGGTTGCGCAGTTGCGCCGCGTACTTGAGGCGCTGCGAGTGAACGACCGTCTTGAGGTCGAAAAGCGCCGTCTCGAACAAGGCGTTGATGATAACAAAGTCGAAGTGGCGAGCCTGGGCCACCTCTTCGCGTGCATTGACCATGCGTTGGTTGATCACGGCGGGCGGGTCTTCGCCGCGACGCTGCAGCCGCTGCTGCAACTCGTTCCAGCTCGGCGGTAGGATGAAGATCAGCACCGCGTGCGGGAACAACTGCTTGATCTGCAGCGCCCCTTGCCAGTCGATTTCGAGCACCACATCCTCGCCGCCTTGCAGCCGCGCTTCGATGGCGTGGCGTGAGGTGCCGTACAGGTTGCCATGCACCTGGGCCCACTCGAAAAACTCACCGCGATCGGCCATCTCGCGGAATTGATCTTCGGTCACGAACCAGTATTCGCGGCCGTGTTGCTCTTGACCGCGTGGTGCGCGGGTGGTGTGCGACACCGACACCGCCAGGTGCGAATCGAGCTCGAGCAACGATTTCACCAGGCTGGACTTGCCGGCGCCGCTGGGGGCGGCGAC
>JANMTL010000260.1:0-2513 GCA_031390425.1 Rhizobacter sp. | reverse complement strand
TCGGTCAAGCGCGGCAGGTGTTCGCGCGCAATGCCGATGCCGTGGTCGCGCACCTCGAACTCGGCGCAGCCGTCGGACGGCCGCACACGCCACTCGATGTCGATCCTGCTGCCGACGGGGGTGTAGCGGACCGCGTTGCTGACCAGGTTGGCCATCGCGCTGTGCAGCTCCGTCTCTACCGCGGCGACCTGGCAGCCGGCCTGGACACGCATCTCGATCGGGTGCCGCCCTGACGACAGCACCAGCCCGTCGGCGCGCACGCGGGCCAGCAGCGGGTCGAGTGCCAGCCAACGATCGGCCGGCGGTCTCGGGCTGCCTTCCAGCTGCGCCAGCGTCAGCAGGTCGTCGACCAGCGACTGAATCCGGTCGGTCTGCTGGCGCATCAGCTCGAGCACGCGCGGTTGCTCGGCCGATGTGAGCGGCACGGTCGCCAGCGTCTCGACGAAGCCGGCCAGCACGGTGAGCGGGGTGCGGATCTCGTGCGACACATTGGCGACGAAATCGCGCCGCATCGCGTCGGTGCGTTCGCTGGCCGTGATGTCTTGCGACAGCACCAGCTTCATGCCGCCGGCGTACGGACGGATCAGCACCGACAGGTTGGCCCGCCCGCGCGGGCTCGGGAAGACGACAGGTTCGTCAAAGTCGCCCTGCTGCAGATGGGCCACGAAGGCCGGTGTTCGCACCAGGTTCGTCAGGCGCTGCAGCCGATCGCGCTCGGGATCGATGCCGAAGTGGTCGGCGGCCTGCGAGTTGCACCAGGCGATCTGCTCGTTGGCATCGAGCATCATCACGCCGTTCGGTGAAGCCTCGATCGCAGACAGAAACTTGGCGAGCCGGTCGCGTTCGGCCTGGGCCTGGCGCTGACCCAGGCGCAGCACGCGCTCGAAGCGGTAGCCGAGCTCACCCCACAACCCTGTGCCGCGGGGCGCCGGCAGGTCGTTGGCCTCCCTCAGCCAAGCCATCAACCGATGTGCCCGTGTTGCGTCGACGGTGACCGCCGCGGCAGCAAACAGCAGCGCGCCGCTGGTGGCGCCGGCGACCGGCCATCCAGCCAGACTGCCGGCCACCCATCCCGCAAGGGTGCCCAGAAGGAGCAGCACCACCGCGGTCAGGACGCGCGGCAGCACCAGATTCATACCGCCAAGGCGCTGGCCTGCGACAGGCGGTAGCCGGCGCCGCGCACCGTCTCGACGAGCTGCGCACATTGCACCGGCGCCAGCGCCTCGCGCAGGCGCTTCACGTGCACGTCGACCGTTCTTTCCTCGATGAAGACGTGGTCACCCCACACCCTATCGAGCAACTGCGCGCGGCTGTGGACGCGTTCCGGGTGCGTGAGCAGAAAATGCAACAGCCGAAACTCGGTGGGGCCGATCTTGATTTCGCGCAGCGCACCGTCGATCTCCCGCGTGACGCGTCGCGTTGCCGGGTCGAGCCGCAAACCGCCCACCTCGACCGCTTCGTCGAGCGCCTGAGGTGCCCGACGCCGCAGCACCGCGCGGATGCGGGCCAGCAGTTCGCGTGGCGAGAAGGGCTTGGTGAGGTAGTCGTCGGCACCGCCGTCCAGGCCGGCGAGCTTGTCGCCCTCCTCGGCTCGCGCCGTCAGCATGATGATCGGCAGCGGCTTGGTGCGGGCCTCGGCACGCCAGGCCTTGGCCAGGGCCAGCCCCGTCTGGCCAGGCAACATCCAGTCGAGCAGCACCAGGTCGGGCAGCACCCGGTCGACGCTCGCGCGCGCTGCTTCGGCATCGGCCACCACGCTGACCTCATAGCCCGCATGGCGCAGGTTGATCGCGATCAACTCGGCGATCGCGCTCTCGTCCTCGACCACCAGGACGCGGCTCATCTCATTGCTTCCGCGACGGCATCGAGTGCGGTGTGTCGCACGTCGGTGCCCTTGACGACGTAGATGATCGCCTCGGCCAGGTTCTTCGCATGGTCGCCGACGCGCTCGATCGCCTTGGCGACGAAGACCAGGTCGATGCTCGCGGAAATGGTGCGCGGGTCTTCCATCATGTAGGTAATCAACTTGCGCATCAGTCCGTCGAACTCCTGATCGATCTGGTCGTCGGCACGCAGTACTTCGAGGGCCTGTGCGGTGTCGAGCCGCGCAAATGCATCCAGCGCCTTGCGCAGCTGAGCGATGGCCAGATCGGCCTCGAACGACAGGTCCGCCACCGGCAGACGCATGCGGCTCGAGACGCCGGTGTTGATCAAGCGCTGCACGGTGCGCGCGATACGCGCCGCCTCGTCGCCCACGCGTTCGAGGTTGGCGATGGCCCTGCTGATGGCGATCAACAGGCGCAGATCGCGCGCGGTGGGCTGGCGGCGCGCGATGATTGCCGACAGGTCGCGGTCGATCTCCATCTCCATCGTGTTCACGCGCTCTTCGGCCCGCAGCACCTGGGTGGCCGTCTCGCCGCTGAACTGCGTCAGCGCGTAGACCGCCTGCGCCACCTGCGATTCGACCAGGCCGCCCATCTCGAGCACGCGACTGGAGATGCCGGAAAGCTCGG
>JANMTL010000123.1:0-6181 GCA_031390425.1 Rhizobacter sp. | reverse complement strand
GTAGGTCGCCCGCGCGGTGTTTTGAAGCAGGCTGCCGGCTGGCGGCGCCGCCCATGCCGTGCTGCTGCTGGCGGCCGACCACAACACCGCCCACCCGGCAGCAGCAGCGGCGGTGGCGGCACCGCGCAGCAGCCGGGCCCAGGGCCCTGGCGCGCGACGGCTCGACAGCGCTGAAGTCGACACAGAGGGGGTCATGTTCGAGTGGAGAGGTGAGCGCGCGTCTGGCTGGAGCCCGGACGCCGGTTCGATTTGTCCGTACGGCTCGGCCCGCGGCGGGTGACTTGGCCGGTGTCGTGCTGGTGCATCAGCGGCGCACCAGGCGGGGTCACGGATTGATGCGAACCCCGAAGCTCATGGTCGCCGACGCGCCCGATGCCAGCGTGCCCACGTTGGCGCTCACGGTGCCAGTGCTGCCCGCCACCGGGGCCGTGATGGAACCCTGGCTGCTTGCTGCGGCGACTGCGGCGCTGTAGGTCGTGTTGGCCGGTGTGGCGTCGCTGATCACCACGCTCAACACGCTGGCGGTGCCGATGTTGGTGATCGTCACGCGGTAGCGCACGCAGGCGCCGGGGGTCGCGCCGGTTGAGATGTTGGCGTTGCTGAGCGCGCCGTCCGCAATGCCGTCGCAGTTGGCATCGAGGGCTTGTTCCTTCAGCAGCACGAGGTTGCCCGGGATCACGGTGGTGGCGTCGGTGCTCGACACCACGGCTGGTGCGGCTGCACCGTTGACGCTGCCGGTGGTGGTGACCGTCAGCGTCGTCGTGTCGGTGATGCCTGCTGCCGCGCCGGCCGTTGCGCTGACGCGCACCAGCAAGCGCACGCTGGCCCCTGCCGCAATCGGCCCCAGGTCGGCCGGTGCGTTGATCACCGGGTCACTCGGATCGATCACACCGTTGTTGTCGGCGTCGCGGTAGACGATCGAGCTGAAAGTGGCTTGCGTGTCGGCCAGGGTCAGCGTGACGATGCTGGTGCCACTGTTTTCGGTCACGTTGCCAACGTTGGTCAGCGTGTGGGTGTAGGTCACCGAGCTGCCCGCGAACACCTGGCCCGTGTTGCTCGGCGCAATCTGCACGTTGCGCACCGTGCTGACGACCACGGCGTCATGGACACGGTCGGTGGTGCCGGTCGAAGGCGACAGCAGGCGGAAGTACAAATCTTGTCCCGCCCCCGGAATGGTGGCCTGGTTGGCCGGAATGGTCACATCGGCAAACACCTGCTGGGCCGCGCCGCCATTGACGACGCCGGTGTTGGTGATGACGGCACCGGCCGCATTGCGGAACACTACCGTCCAGCCGGTCGGCAACGCCAGCGTGCCGAAGCTCGGGTCGATGCTGGCAGTGAGGTCGAAGGTGTCGGCCACGCCGCTGGTGTTGTTGACGAACAGCGAGAAGCGCGTGGTCGTGCCGGGGCCGGTGGTGTTGGTGGTCTGCGCCGTGGCCTCCGGGCCTGCGCCCACGCCGGTGACACCGCCGCCGCCGATGGCCGCGTTGTTGGTCAGGTCGACCGAGTTGGCAACGATCGCGGTCAGCGTGTCGCTGACGGTCACGGTCTTGCTGGGGTCGAGCTTGGACGTTGCTGTCTTGCTGACCGAGAACGGACCGCCGGTCGAGCCGGTGGGCAGCGTGGCGCGCAACACCACGTTGTAGATGGTGCCGCTGGGCAGCGTCCCGGTGTCGGGCACGCCGTTGCCGTTGGTGTCGAGCAGCGGCGTGACGCCGTCGGCCTGGTAGAGCTGAAAGCTGGTGCCGACCGGGAAGCTGTTGGTGGGCAGTGTGATGTCGAAGCTGTCGGGCGTGTTGCCGTTGTTCCTCGCCACGTTGGTGAAACTCACGGTACTGCCCTGAGTGGCACTGGCGACGGTTTGCCCCGTCATCGTGACGGCAAGCACCGGGATCACCGTGAAGGAGAAGGTGTTGCTGTTGAGCGGGCCGACGTTTGCCGCGCCGTCGTTGTAGAGGTAGCTCGCGGTGTTGTTCACCGAACCGGCGAGTTGGCCGGTGGCGGTCGCGGTGGTGTAGCTGTTGATCGACACCTGGAATGTCAGCGTGCCCGACTGGCCCGGTGCGACGCTGCTGACAACACCGGTGGCCTGGTTGGCCCCAGTGACGCCGAAGTCGTACGTGATGGTCGGGCCGCTGCCTTGTGCATCACTGTTGCTGGCATCGGTGAGCAACGTTGCGCCGCTGGCGCTCCAACGCGCCGAGCCGGCCACGTACGTCATGCCAGCGGGCAGCAGGTCGCGGATCTCCACTGCGCTGGCGGCGGTGTTGCCGCTGTTGTTGTAGGTCAGCGTGACGGTGTGCGGGCCGCTGCCCGGCAGACCCGAGCCGGAGCTCATCGACTTGGTCACGTTCACGACAGCGTTCGAGGTCACCGTGGTGGTCTCGGTCACGCTGCTGGAGATGCCGGTGTTGAAGGTGCTGGTCGCGTTGACGACCAAGCTGTTGGTGTTGCCCGAAGCGGCGGTGGTCGGCACGGTTCCGATCACAACGAACTTGAACTCCTCGCCCATCGCGAGTGCGCTGGAGGCGACGATCGCGGTGGTGTTGTCGGCCACGCCGTCGCCGTTGGCGTCGGCATAGAACACCACCGACGTGAAGTTGAAGCCACCCGACTGGGTGAAGCCGAGATTGAAGGTGTCGCTGCCGTTGCCGGTGTTGGTCAGGGTGAGCGGGTAGCTGACCTGGCTGCCGACGCTGACGGTGCGGCTGGCGGTTTGAGTCAACGTCAAGCTGGCAACCTGCTGCACGATGGCCGTCGCCACATTCGAGGTAACGGTGCGCGGTGTGCTCGACGCGTCGGTGTAAGTGGCCGAGGCCTGGTTGCCGATTGCCGTGCCTGCGGCAGGCGCAGCAACGGCCGCTGTGGACGCCGTGGCGACGATGCTTGCCAAAGCCAGCGCGCCCATGGCCCGCGAAAAATAGCGCTTGAGGTCGACCCCAATTGAAATCATGTCTGCTGCTCCGGAATACTGTTTCGAGCCGTGCTTATCGGCAACACGGATTGCTTATTGAGCTGCTTTGGGTTGACCTGTCAGCGCGCTTGCGATGCCGCCGCTGGGGTCGCGGTCGGATCGGTCGAAGTCGACGCCGAAGCTGGGACCGACGCGACGCGCACGCGCGCACTGGTGGTGAACGAGGCACCTGCGGCAACTTGCTGTTCGGGCCAGCGCAGGGATCGGTACTCGGCCAGCGGCACCGGCACATCGACCACCTGTCCATCGGCGCGGCGGGCCTTGCGCATCAGCGGCACCGCTGCGTAAACCTTGCCATCGACGCTGGCCTGCACCTCGTGCGGCACGGCACTCGCGCCGATGAGTTCAGTGCCCGCAGGGATCGGCAGGCTGGCCATCAGGCGCATCACCGGGCGACGGCCCGAGTTCAGGTAGACAGCGGTGTACTGAAGCGTGTCGCCCGGCTTGACGGTCTGGGCCGGCCGCAGGGCCTCGCTGCCGTCGGCTTGCTTGACGACGTTCCACACCTTCAGCTCGCTGGTGAGATTGCCTTTGTCGGCGTGGGCCGCCAGCGACAGCAAGGCCGACAGGAGAATGGTCAACGAAATCAGCTTCATGGCCGGTGGCCCTCACGAGTGGGTTGCGCGCCATTCAGGCGGGCGGGGTGACGTACAGCAATGCAGATCGACCTCATCGGGTTCACCGTTGTGGCGGCCCGATTGGCCGGATGTAGAGTGACCAATGGTCGCCACCACAGACCTTCTCGATCGTGGAAATAGCGCCGCCGATGAGGCGCAAATCGACGGATCGTCACTGCGGGCGTAGAGCCGCACTGGGGCACCTGTCTCGCGCTGCCGGCCCGCTCGCGCGCGGCTTTTTTGTTGCCGCAGGTGCCTCACCGTGCGGTCGCTTTGCGCGCGCTCGACCGGCCTGGCGCACGAGACCCGGGGTCTCGAAGTAGCAGGGGTTCAGGTTCACCTCGATGGGGAGGATGGCGATGCCGGCAAGCGCGTCGCGCAGCGCCACGCTGGCAGCCGAACGTCGAAAAATGTGACGGTCCGACTTCAGCTTCTCGACGGGCAACAACGGGTGGCTGCCCGACTTCAGTGTCCGGTACGAGGCGCGTCCGGGTTCCCCAGGCTCTTCGGCCGACTGAACCTATCAGCGCCGACCTGTTTCACGTGATTCGGGTCGGCACCAACGAACTTAAATCAACCCGCATAGCGAACTGAAGTTCGCGCCGCCTAGAATCGAAGCGAGCTCAAGGAGCGCTGCAAGGTCACCGTCCGCACGCCGGACCACAGACTGCCAGGCTTGGGCTCGACACCCGAAATTCGCCAACCGCGCTCACCCGATTTTCGGCCGTGTCGACTTCACGGCCCTCGAGTGAACTGCCATGACCGATTCAATTGCTGTCTCTGCTGTCCCCGCAGAGCCCGTCGCGCCGATGAAACTCGCCGGGCTCGAGCCGGTGTCGATCGGACGCGGAACGCTCTTCGTCAACATCGGCGAGCGCACCAACGTGACCGGCTCGAAAGCGTTCGCGCGGATGATCTTGAACGGCGAGTTCGAAAAAGCCTTGGCCGTGGCGCGCCAACAGGTCGAAAACGGCGCGCAGGTCATCGACATCAACATGGACGAGGCCATGCTGGACAGCCAGGCCGCGATGGTGCGATTCCTGCACCTGATTGCCAGCGAGCCTGAAATTGCCCGCGTGCCGATCATGATCGACAGCTCGAAGTGGAGCGTGATCGAGGCCGGGCTGAAGTGCATCCAGGGCAAGGGCATCGTCAACTCGATCTCGCTGAAAGAAGGCGTCGATCAATTCAAGCACCAGGCCACGCTGGTGCGCCGCTACGGCGCGGCGGCGGTGGTGATGGCCTTCGACGAAAAAGGCCAGGCCGACACCTACGAGCGCAAGGTGCAGATCTGCGAACGGGCGTATCGAATATTGGTCGACGAAGTCGGCTTCCCACCCGAAGACATCATCTTCGACCCGAATATCTTCGCCATCGCCACAGGCATCGAAGAGCACGACAACTACGCGGTCGATTTCATCAACGCCACAAGGTGGATCAAGCAACACCTGCCCGGCGCCAAGGTCAGCGGCGGCGTCAGCAACGTCAGCTTCAGCTTCCGCGGCAACGAACCGGTGCGCGAAGCGATTCACACGGTGTTTCTGTACCACGCGATCAAAGCGGGCATGGACATGGGCATCGTCAACGCCGGCATGGTCGGTGTGTACGACGACTTGGATGCGGTTCTGCGCGAGCGGGTCGAGGATGTGGTGTTGAACCGCAAGCCGGTCTACCTGCCGGGTGAAGCCAAACTGACGCCGGGCGAGCGCTTGATCGAAGTCGCCGAATCGGCGCAGGGCGCGGCGAAAGACGACTCCGCCAAACTCGCGTGGCGCGCGAAGCCCGTGGACGAACGCCTCAGCCACGCGCTGGTGCACGGCATCAACGACTTCATCGCCGAGGACACCGAAGAGGTCTACCAGCGCATCCTGGCCGCAGGCGGCCGACCGCTGCACGTGATCGAAGGCCCGCTGATGGCGGGCATGAACGTGGTCGGCGACCTGTTCGGCCAGGGCAAGATGTTCCTGCCTCAAGTGGTGAAAAGCGCCAGAGTGATGAAGCAGGCGGTGGCGCATTTGCTGCCCTACATCGAAGCCGAAAAGCTCGCGATGGTCGAGGCCGGTGGCGAGGCCCGCGCCAAGGGCAAGATCATCATCGCGACCGTCAAGGGCGATGTGCACGACATCGGCAAGAACATCGTCACCGTGGTCCTGCAGTGCAACAACTTCGAGGTCGTGAACATGGGCGTGATGGTGCCGTGTCATGAGATCCTGGCGCGCGCCAAGGTCGAAGGCGCCGACATCATCGGCCTGAGCGGACTCATCACCCCGAGCCTGGAAGAGATGCAGTACGTGGCCGGCGAAATGCAGCGCGACGACTATTTCCGCATCAAGAAAATCCCGCTGCTGATCGGTGGCGCGACGTGTTCACGTGTGCACACCGCCGTCAAGATTTCCCCGCACTACGAAGGGCCGGTGGTCTACGTGCCCGACGCCAGCCGCAGTGTCAGTGTGTGCAGCGATCTGCTGTCTGACGAGCGCGCGATCGCCTACATCGCCGAGCTGAAGTCCGACTACGACAAGGTGCGCGAGCAGCACGCCAACAAGAAGGCGACGCCGCTGGTCACGCTGGCTGAGGCGCGCGCCAACAA
>JANMTL010000031.1:0-5277 GCA_031390425.1 Rhizobacter sp. | reverse complement strand
GGTGTGCCCGTACAACGCACCCCAGCTCGACCCGGTGAAGGGCCAGGTCTCGAAATGCAATATGTGCGTCGATCGGCTCGAAGTGGGCCTGAAGCCGGCATGCGTCGCCGCGTGTGTGGGCAACGCGCTCGACTTCGGCGTCATCGAGAAAATCCCCGAAGGCCGCGAGCAGGCGCGCGTTGAAATTCCGGGCTTTCCGTCGCCCGAGATTACGCAGCCGAACATTCGCTTCCAGCAGATCAAGCAACTGCCCGACGAGATGAAGCGCACCGACTCGATGCCGCTGAAGTACCACAAGGACGACAAGGGCCGTTATCGCCCCGCCATCGACCACAAGCAGGGCCGCGAGACGCACTGGAACCTGGCTCGACTCAGCTCGCGCGAGAACCCGCTGGTGCTTTTCACCCTCGCCGCGCAGATGGCGGCTGGCGCCTTTGCGTTGCAGTTCCTCGGCGCGCTGGCAGGCATCGGCGGCTTTGTCGCTTTCGCGCAATCGGCGCTGTACGTGCCGCTGGCCGTCGTCAACATCTTGCTGGTGGCGTTCGGCCTTTTCATGTCGACGATGCACCTGGGCAAACCGAAGCGCTTTTATCGCGGCTTCAACAACCTGCGGCATTCGCCCGTCTCGCGCGAGGGGCTGGGCATTGCCGTCTTCGTGGGCGCGATGGGTGCGCACACCGCCTTCAGCCTGCCCGATGCGCCGTGGTTCCAGGTTCTCTGGCGACGCATGGTCGGGGCTGACGTTTCTGCCTTCATCAGCATCCCGTGGGTGCATGGCATCGCCGCGTTCTTCGGCGTGATCGCGGTGCTGGGCAGTGCCGTCGGCATCTACTACATGAACTGCTGCTACCGCATCAAAGCGCGGCCGTTTTGGAACCACTGGCAGGTCGCCACGGCGTTCATCGGCAGTGCGTTGTCGCTGGGTGCCTTGCTGGCAGGTGCGGTGATGATTCCGACGCTCGCGCTCAGCGGTCTCAGCGTTTTCGGCGCGACCTGGGTCTGCGGCCTCGTGCTGACCGCAGGATTGATCGTCGAAGCCATCGGTCACCGCGCCCACGCCAAAGACATGAGCGCGGCCGAGCACGAAGGCGGCGCCTCGTACTACGTGCAGACCACCACCTTCGGCAAGACCTTCGTGCTGCGCAATGCGCTGCTCGGCGCGAACGTGTTGCTGGCTGGTGCGCTGCTCGCCACGATGGCGGCACAGAACGGCGCGGGCAGCATCGTGCTGTTGGGTTGGGCTGTGGTCGGTGCGGTGGCGCTGGCGACCAGCCTGATCGGCCGCGCACTGTTTTACGTGCTGGTGATTCCGACCACGATGCCCGGTGCCTTCTTCTGGAAGAACAAGGGCTTCGAGGACCACGCCCGAGCGATTGGTCTGGCGAACATGCCGCAGGTCGGCGTAACGATGTTGAGGCACTGACGGCGATGAACGCACGCGCTTCCACCGCGTTCGATGCCCCCACCGTCTGGCTGGTCGGTGCCGGCCCCGGCGACCCCGAATTGTTGACGCTGAAAGCAATGCGCACGATCCGCCGCGCCACCGTGTTGCTGGTCGACGACCTGGTCGGCGACGCGGTGTTGCGCTATGCACGGCGCTCGGCACGCATCGTTCACGTCGGCAAGCGCGGCGGCTGCCAGAGCACGCCGCAGGCCTTCATCCAGCAACTGATGCTGCGCGAGGCGCAGGCCGGCGGGTGCGTGGTGCGGCTCAAGGGCGGCGATCCCTGTGTGTTCGGACGCGGCGGTGAGGAGGCCGAATTCCTGCGCGCCCACGGCGTCGTGGTCGAGGTCGTCAATGGCATCACCGCCGGGCTGGCTGCTGCCACCGCACTCGGTGTCCCGCTGACGCACCGCGAACACGCTCACGGCGTGATCCTGGTCACCGGCCACGCCAAGCACGACCAGGCCAAGTTGCACTGGCCGACGCTGGCCGCCGCCGCCGCGCAAGGCCTCACCCTGGTGATCTACATGAGCGTCGCCACCGCTGCCGAGGTGCAGACCGGTCTGTTGCATGCATTGCCTGCGACGACGCCGGTGGCGGTGGTGCAGCACGCCAGCCTGCCGCAGCAACGCCATGCCGTCGGCACGCTGGGCGGATTGGTGGCCCTGATTTCGCAGCATGGGCTGGGCAGTCCGGCCATCATCCTGGTCGGCGACGTGCTGAGCGGCTTGCAGCAGGTGGGGCGCGTCGAACTCGCCATGGAAGCGGAAAGCGCCGTCCGCGCTGCATAGAGCGTTGTCATTTCCGCGCAGGCGGGAATCCACGGTCGTCTCGAGTTCGCCTTGGCGATGGATCCCCGCCTTCGCGTGGACGGCAGCCTGCTGGCTTGCCCGTGCGGGATGAGAGGTCCAAGTTGCGCAAACCTGCACGACATCCGACGGCGGCCGGCGTTTGCAAGCGCGCGACATCCACTTCAGCCGTTACCCTCGCGTGATGCGAAGACTCTGCCGATCGATGCTGCTGTGCGCTGCCGCGTGGTTCGCTCACCCGCTGGTGTGCGCGGCCGAGCCGATGGCGCCCGAGGTCATGGCCGCACTGCGCGAGTCCGGCGTGCCGCTGAAGAACTTCGGCTTCTATGCGCGGCCGGTCGAGAAGTCCGACGACGATGGCAGCGCGGCGCTCGCGTCGCTGAACGCCGAACAAACCTTCTTTCTTGCATCGACCACCAAGGTCGTGACCTCGCTGGCGGCGCTCGATCTGCTCGGCCCGGCCCACAGTTGGCCGCTGCGCGCGCAGGCCACCGGCCCGCTCGTGAATGGTCAACTGCGTGGCGATCTGGTGATCGTCGGCAACCGGCACACCCTCACCGCCGAAGCGTTGCGCCTGTGGTTCACGCAGATGCGTGCCGAAGGCTTGCAGGGCATCAGCGGCCAACTGGTCCTCGAGGGCGTTTTGCTGCTGCCCGACGACGCAGCGGCCGACACGCTGGCCGCCCTCGAAGCGAGCGACGCCTCGCGCACGTTGACCGCGACCAGCCCGCGCACCGATGCCGCACGCGCCTACAACGACGGGTCGATGGTGCTGTCGATCGAACCGGCCCCGGGCGAGCGCGCCAAGATCACGCTGACCCCGAAGCCCCTGGGTGTGACGATCGTCAACGACGTGCTGATGAGCGACGCCTGCGACGCCTGGGCCCGCTGGAGCAACCCGAGCGAAAGCGTCAACGGCACGCCGCACCTGTGGGTGCGCGGCCGCTGGGATGTCAATTGCCCGAAGGAATACGTCGCCTACGTGCGTCCGCTGCCGGGCATGAAGTACGCAGCCAACGTGGTGCTGCCGGCGTCCGATCGCGCGTCGGCGCCGCGCGACGCCCCATCGGCCGCGCGCACCGTGGCGGCCTTGTGGACCGAGACCGGTGGCACGCTGCGCGGCAGGGTGATCGAGACCGCAGAGCGGCCGCTGCCGCCCGCCGGGCCGGTGCGCAAAGCAAGCTGGTCGAGCAGCTATTCGATCCCGCTCGCGCAGGTGGTGCGCGAGATCAACAAGACCAGCGACAACGTCGCCGCGCGCAGCCTGCTGCTGTCGCTGTCCGGCGAACAGGCGCCGCCGAGCCAGGCTCGGCAACACGCGAAGAACCGCGTGCACGAGTGGTTGCGGGCGCAGGGGTTGATCGACGGCGACATCCGCGTCGATCTGGGCTCGGGCCAGTCGCGCGAAGAGCGCGGCAAGCCGCGAGCGATGGTGCATTTGCTGTGCAACGCGTGGCGAGCCGAAGGCGCGCAGGCCTTCGTCAACTCGCTGCCGATCGCCGGTGTCGACGGCACGCTGATCAACCGCATGCGCAACGGCTCGGCGACCGGCCAGGCCTTCCTGAAGACCGGTACGTTGAGCGACACCCGAGCGCTGGCTGGCTATGTGCGCAGCCGCAGCGGGGTCGTCTACGCCGTCACCGCCATCGTCAACCACCCCGACGCAGGGCGCGCCCGCGCAGCGCTGGATGTGTTCATCGGCTGGGTGGTCAAGCACGGCTGACCGATCGAACCGCCGGCATGCTGCGAGCAGCGGAGCGGTGCGTACAACGCTGGGGGCCACAGCAGATGAGCCGGTGGCGGTATCGCTCGCAGCCGCTAGCATCCACCGCAGACGACGCTGCCGGGGCGCCGCAAAAACGGGGGTTGATGAATGCGGATGGTGCTGGGACTCGTGGGTTTGCTGGTGACGCTCGCCATCGTCGGGTGGATCGCCAAGGGGCAGCTCCAGCAGTCGGCAGCGACGGCACCTGCGGCGGTGTCTGGCGCGGCCTCGTCGGCTGCGACGGCGTCGGCCCGCGACTTGCCGCGCAAGATCCAAGAGGACTTGACCCGCGCCATGCAGCAGGCGCCGACTCGCGATGACGAATCCCGTTGACGCGCAGCGCGCCATGGCCGGCTCGATCTCGCCTCAGGACGCAGCGGCCATGCGCATCGCGCTCGATCAGGCGCAAAACGCCCGGCTGGTCGGCGAGGTGCCGGTCGGCGCGGTGATCCTGCGCGCGGGCCAGGTGATCGCCACCGGCTACAACCGGCCCATCACCGAGCACGATCCGACCGCGCATGCCGAGATCGTGGCTCTGCGCCACGCAGCGACGTTGCTCGGCAACTACCGGCTGCCCGAGTGCGAGCTGTACGTGACGCTGGAGCCGTGTGCGATGTGCGCGATGGCGCTGCTGCATGCACGCTTCAAGCGGGTGGTGTTCGGCGCGGCCGATCCGAAGACGGGGGCGGCGGGGTCGGTGCTCGATTTGTTCGCGCTGCCCCAACTCAACCACCACACGCAAGTGCAGGGCGGTGTGCTGGCCGACGAGTGCAGCGCGGTGCTGCGCGAATTTTTTGCCGAACGCCGCGAGCAGAATCGGCAGCGGCGCACTGGGCTGCTCGTGGACGATGCGTTGAATGTGGGTGAACACAGCGCGCCGCTGATCCCTGCAGGCGAGGCGCTCGAACTGCCGCCTGTCGATGACTTTTCCTGACCCGCCGATGACTTCCTTGATTCTGTACAGCCCGTCCGGCGTCGTCGCTGCCGCACCGCTGCGGCGCGCCGCGCGCCGCTTGACCGCGCTCGGCTACGAAGTCGAGATCGACGAATCGGCGCTGGCGAAGCACCAGCGCTTCGCCGGTGACGACGCCACCCGGCTCGCGGCGTTGCACCGCGTCGCCGAACGCGCGCCCGACATTGCCATGGCAACGCGCGGCGGCTACGGCCTGACACGGCTGCTGGGTCGCATCGACTGGCCGCTGATCCACCGCAGCATCGAGCGCGGCACACGCTGGGTCGGCCACAGCGATTTCACCGTG
>JANMTL010000291.1:0-3217 GCA_031390425.1 Rhizobacter sp. | reverse complement strand
GCGCTCGGCGTCGATGCCTTCGAGGTGATGGACCTGGTCTGCCAGGACACGCAGCTCAACATTTCGCGCGCCTACCTGAAGCCCGGCTTCGCGTTCGGCGGTTCGTGCCTGCCCAAGGACCTGCGCGCCACCAGCTACCTGGCGAAGATGCACGACGTGGAGCTGCCCATGCTCAGCGGCATCCTGAAGTCGAACGAAGAGCACTTGGCGGTGGCCCTGCGCAAGCTGCTGGACACCGGCAAGCGGCGCATCGGCTTCATCGGCTTGTCGTTCAAGACCGGCACCGACGACCTGCGCGAGAGCCCGCTCGTCACGCTGGCCGAGCAGCTCATCGGCAAGGGCATGCAGTTGTCCATCTACGACCCCGAAGTGCACATGGCGACGCTGCTCGGCGCCAACCGTCGCTACATCGAAAGCCACCTGCCGCACATCGGCCAGTTGCTGCAGCCGCTTATCGAAGACGTCATCGCCCAGTCCGAGGTGCTCGTGGTGGGCCTCACCGGCGGCGACGTGGCACAGGCGCTGGCCCTGCATTGCCGCGCCGACCAGAGCCTGCTCGATTTGGTCAACCTGGGCAACCGCGCCGACATCGCGGCGCAGGTCGAGGGCCTGTGTTGGTAGAGGCAATATTCCCGCGCGTCTGCATCGTCGGGCCGCTGCCGCCGCCCTCGGGCGGCATGGCGAACCAGTGCGAGCAACTGGTGCGCTTGCTCGGGATCGACGGCATCAGCGTGGAACTGGTGCGCAACAACGCGCCTTACCGCCCGGCCTGGGTTGCGGGGATTCCGGTGCTGCGCGCAGGCTGTCGATTGGCGCCGTACTTGCTGCGGCTGTGGCAGGCTGCGGGCCGGTCGCAGGTGGTGCATGTGTTCGCCAACTCGGGCTGGGCCTGGCATCTGTTTGCGATGCCGGCGCTGCTGGCCGCGCGCTTGCGCGGCACCGCGGTCATCGTCAACTACCGGGGCGGCTATGCCGACAGCTTCCTGGCGCGGGCGCCCGGCCACGTGGTGCGCAGCCTGCGCCGGGCCACCTTGTGCGTGACGCCGTCGCCCTTTCTGCAGCGGGTCTTCGCCAAGTACGGGATCGAGGCCGAGGTGGTCTCCAACATCATCGACCTCACCCGTTTCGAGCCGGTCGCCCCGCGTGACTTCGGCGCCGCACCGCACCTCGTGGTGGCGCGCAACCTGGAGCCGCTCTACGACATCCCGACCGCGATCCAGGCGCTGGCCCACATCCGAGAGCGCTTCGCGGGCGCCACGCTGACGGTGGCCGGCAGCGGGCCTGAACTCGAACGTCTGCAGGCACTTGTCACGAAACTCGGCCTCGAGCGTGCAGTCACTTTCACAGGGCGCGTCGAAAATGCTGCGATGCCGCAGCTCTACGCGCAGGCCGACTGCGTGGTCAACCCGAGTACCGTGGACAACATGCCCAATTCGCTGCTAGAAGCCTTTGCCAGCGGTTTGCCCGTGGTCAGCACCAACGCCGGCGGCATCCCCGACATGCTGACCCACGGCGTGTCGGGGCTGCTCGTGCCGGTGGGCGACGCACCGGCCATGGCGCGCGAGGTGTGCCGCGTGCTCGAAGACCGTGCCTTCGCGGCCCGTCTGGTCGACGCCGGCCGCGCCGAAGCCGAAAAATACGCGTGGCCGCGGGTCAAGACGCAGTGGCTCGACGCGTACCGTCGTGCGGCCGCCTTGAAGGAGGCCGCTTGAGCGTCTACACCGCCGTCTGCTCGCGGGCCCTCTTTCCGCTGCACGAGCGGCTTAAAGGCCACGCTTCGGTGTCCGAGCGCGAGCGCCTGGAGCGCAGCCAGTGGTGGCCGCGCGAGGCGATCGAGAGCGAGCGCGTGGTGCGCCTGCGCCAGTTCTTGCTGGACGTGGGCGCGCGCGTGCCTTACTGGCGCGAGCTCTTCGCCCAGCACGGCTTCGACCCCCACAGCGTGCAGTCCACGGCCGACCTGCAACGCCTGCCGCTGCTGGGCAAGCCCGAAATCCGCGCCCATGCCGATCGCATGAAGGCCGACGGCCACGGACCGCTGGCGCGCTACAACACCGGCGGGTCGTCGGGCGAGCCGCTGATCTTCTTCATCGGCAAAGACCGCGTCACCCACGACGTGGCGGCCAAGTGGCGGGCCACCCGCTGGTGGGGCGTGGACATCGGCGACCCCGAGATGGTGGTCTGGGGTTCACCGATCGAACTCGGGGCGCAGGACCGCGTGCGCCGCATCCGCGACAGGCTGCTGCGCACCCGGCTGTTGCCGGCCTTCGAGATGTCCGACAGCAAGGTCGACGGCTTCATCGCCGCCATCCGCCGCCAGCGGCCGCGCATGCTGTTCGGCTATCCCTCGGCGTTGAGCCACATCGCGCGCCACGCCGAAAAGCGCGGCATCGCGATGGACGACCTGGGCATCAAGGTGGCGTTCGTCACCAGCGAGCGGCTCTACGACGACCAGCGCACCGCCATCGGTCGCGTTTTTGGATGCGCCGTCGCCAACGGCTACGGTGGCCGCGACGCGGGCTTCATTGCGCACGAATGTCCTTCGGGCGGCATGCACATCACCGCCGAAGACCTCATCGTCGAGATCGTCGACGGCGACGGTCGGCCGGTGCCCGACGGTCAGCCTGGTGAAATCGTCACCACGCACCTGGGCACGCGTGAGTTTCCCTTCATCCGCTACCGCACCGGCGACGTCGCGGTGCTCGACACCGCGCGCTGCGCCTGCGGGCGCGGCCTGCCGTTGATCAAGGAAATTCAGGGCCGCACCACCGACTTCGTGGTCGCTGCCGACGGCACCGTGATGCACGGGCTGGCGCTGATCTACATCCTGCGCGACCTGGCCGGCGTGCTGTCGTTCAAGATCACTCAGGAGACTCTGTTGCACACCACCGTGCAGTTGGTGGTCGATGCTGCATTCGAGCGCGCCCGCAGCGACGACATGATTCAAGCGTTCAAGCGCAGGCTGGGTGAATCGGTGCGCATCGATGTGCAGTTCGTCGACCGCATCGCGGCCGAAAAGTCCGGCAAGTTCCGTTACGTGGTCAGCCACGTGGCGGCCGCGACAGCGGCGCCGGTCTAGGCAACGGCCATGCGCGACATCCTGGTTTTGTCCGTGGTCTTTTTCGGGGCGCTGGCGGCGCTGCGCAGGCCGTGGATCGGGGTCATCCTGTGGACCTGGATCAGCATCATGAACCCGCACCGGTACTGCTTCGGCATCGCC
>JANMTL010000183.1:0-4376 GCA_031390425.1 Rhizobacter sp. | reverse complement strand
CTTGAACTTGAACTCGATCTCGGCGTCGAGGTCGTCTTTCGCGTCCTTGGCTTCCCAGTATCCGAACGGCACGCGCAGTTCGTGCAACAGTGCGCCATCGACGAAGCGGGTGTCCTTGGTCGCGCTGTCGAGCTTGTACTCGGGAATGAAGACCAGATCGTGCTGCCTGCCCCAGCCCTTGAGCGGGTCCTTGAACGCTTCGCGGACGACCGACTCGCGGTGCGTGCCGCCTACTTTCTTCAGCACATCGAGTTGGGCAAGGTACTGGTTGATCAGGACTTGACTCATGGACCCGGGGCGCAGGGAGTGGTGACGTTGGATTGCAACACACCGTCGGCAGAGGCACGCACGCTATCCCGCCGCATCGCGCCAGTCGATAATGCGATGTGCGTTCAGTCTCAACAGAGTCCTTTCGGCAGCGTTGGCGCAGGCCAACCACCTGACCGACTTGTTGCGCCCTCTCGGGCGCTGCGGACTCTTCCGCCCCGTGTCGAACGCTGGCCATTGCAGCCGCAAAAATAGCGAATCACGAGGCGGGCACCGAAACCGGGTGATTCTTTCCACGCCCATCGCCATCCACAGGACTGAGCGCTCATGCTGCTGATGATCGACAACTACGACAGCTTCACCTTCAACCTGGTGCAGTACTTTGCCGAGTTGGGTGAAGACGTCCGTGTCTTCCGAAACGACGAGCTGACGCTCGAAGGCATCAGCGAACTGCGGCCGGACCGACTGGTGCTGTCGCCTGGCCCGTGTTCGCCGACCGAGGCGGGCATCTGCGTGTCGGCGATCCAGCACTTCACCGGCAAGCTGCCGATCCTCGGCGTGTGCCTCGGGCATCAAAGCATCGGCGCGGCCCTCGGCGGCAAGGTGATCCGCGCCCATGTGCAGATGCACGGCAAGACCAGCGTGATCTCGACCGATGAGCGCGGCGTCTACACCGCGCTGCCGAAGCAGTTCACGGTCATCCGCTACCACTCGCTGGCGATCGAGCGCGACACGCTGCCTGCGGTGTTGCAGATCACCGCGACCTCCGAGGACGGCGAGATCATGGGCGTGCGCCACCGCGACCTGGCCGGCACCGCGACGCCGCTCGAAGGCGTGCAGTTCCACCCCGAATCGATCCTGACCGAGCACGGTCACGCGATGCTGAAGAATTTTCTGGACTTGAAGGCATGAGCCCGCCGGGCTGCCCCGAGGGCGAATACCGGAGTGCGCAGCACGAAGGCACAACAGTGAGCGCCGCCCGGCCGCCCGAAGGCGCTCATTCCCGCTTGGCGGGACCGGCCGCAGGACGAAGGGTGCACCCATGACGTTCACCGACACGGAGGCGTTGGCGCGTCTCGTCGATCACCGCGAGATATTCCACGACGAAATGCTGGTGCTGATGCGCCGCATCATGAGCGGCGAGATGCCGCCCGCAACGCTGGCCGCGCTGCTGATCGGCCTGCGCGTCAAGAAGGAAACCATTGGCGAGATCACCGCTGCGGCGCAGGTGATGCGCGAGTTTTGCACCAAGGTCGAGGTGGCCGACAAGAGGAATCTGGTCGACATCGTCGGCACCGGCGGCGACGGCTCGCACACCTTCAACATCTCGACTTGCAGCATGTTCGTCGCGGCGGCAGCCGGCGCGCGCGTCAGCAAGCACGGCAACCGCAGTGTGTCGAGCAAGTCCGGCAGCGCCGACGTGCTGGAAGCGCTGGGCATTCAGTTGGCGCTGCCGCCCGCCGCGATCGCGCGCTGCATCGCTGACACCGGCGTCGGGGTCCTGTTCGCGCCGGCGCACCACCCCGCGATGCAGAACGTGGCGCCGGTGCGCAAGGAGTTGGGCGTGCGCACGATCTTCAACATCCTCGGGCCGCTGACCAACCCGGCCGGCGCACCGAACATCCTGATGGGCGTGTTCCACGCCGATCTGGTCGGCATCCAGGCGCGCGCGTTGCAGCGCCTCGGCGCCGAGCACGCGGTGGTGGTCTACGGCCGCGACGGGATGGACGAGGTGACGCTGGGCGCGTCGACCTTGGTCTGTGAGATCAAGCAGGGTGAGGTCCGAGAGTACGAAATTCACCCGGAGGATTTCGGCCTGGCGATGGCGAGTCACCGCGCGCTGCGCGTCGAGACGCCGGAAGACTCGAAGCGCATGCTGCTGGCGGTGCTGGACAACCAGCCCGGCGCGGCGCGCGACATCGTGATGTTGAATGCCGGTGTCGCGCTGTATGCAGCCGATGTCGCGCCGACGATGGCCGACGGCATCGCGCTGGCACGTGAGGCGCTGCAGTCGGGCCGCGCGCGCGACAAGCTCCATGAATTCGTCGGCGCCACGCAGGCGCTGGCGGCGGGCGCGGTTTTGGGATCCACGCCATGAGCAGCGACATCCTGAACCGCATCGTCGAGGTCAAGCGCGACGAGATCCGCGCGGCTCGCAGCCAGCGCGATGCGATATCGCTGCGGCGCGATGCCGAATCACTGGGCGGCGTGCGCGACTTCATCGGGGCGATGCGCACGACGGTGGCCGCAGGTCAGGCCGCAGTCATCGCCGAGATCAAGAAGGCCAGCCCCAGCAAGGGCGTGCTGCGCGAACATTTCGTGCCGACCGAGATCGCTGCAAGCTACGCACGCGGCGGCGCGGCCTGCCTCAGCGTGCTGACCGACGTGCAGTTCTTCCAGGGCGCAGTCGCCTACCTCGAACAAGCGCGCGCCGCCTGCACGCTGCCGGTGCTGCGCAAGGATTTCATGGTCGATGCGTACCAGGTGTTCGAGGCGCGCGCGATGGGCGCCGACTGCATCCTGCTGATCGCCGCGTGTCTGGACGATGCCGAGATGGCCGACCTCGAAGCGCAGGCGCATGCGCTCGGCATGGCGGTGCTGGTCGAGGTGCACGACGGTTTCGAGCTCGACCGTGCGCTGGCATTGAAGACGCCGCTGGTCGGCATCAACAACCGCAACCTGCGCACGTTCGAAGTCACGCTCGACACGACGCTGGGCCTGCTGAAAAACGTCCCCGCCGATCGCCTGCTGGTGACCGAGAGCGGCGTGCTCGCGCGTGCCGATGTCTTGCGCATGCGCGCGGCCGGCGTGTCGGCCTTCCTGGTCGGCGAGGCGTTCATGCGCGCTGCCGATCCGGGACAGGCGCTCGCCGATCTGTTCCAGTGACCGCCGACGATCTGCCGGCCGCCTTCGACACGCTGCCCGCCGCTTGGGCGGAGGTGTTGCGCGGCTGGACACCGACCCGGCGCGCCGAGGTGTGCCAGCGCGTGCAGCAGATCTCGGGCACGCGACCGATCGGCCCGCCCGACCCGTTTCGTGCCCTGCGGCTGGTGGCTCCCGACGACGTGCGGGTCGTGATCTTCGGCCAGGACCCGTACCCCACGCCCGGCCATGCCGACGGCTTGGCCTTTTCGGCGGGCCAGGGAAAGCCGCGCTCTCTGGGCCGCATCTTCGAAGTGCTGGCGCAGGACCGACCCGGATTCATCCCGCCACCGCTGTGGAAGCTCGATGCCTGGGCAGCGCAAGGCGTTTTATTGCTGAACCCCACGCTGACGGTCGAGATCGGCGTCACCAGCAGCCATGTGAAGGCAGGTTGGCAAGTGCTTACCACCGAGATTGTTCAGATCCTCTGCAATCGACCTTTGCCGCCCACGTTTCTGTTGTGGGGCTCGAAGGCACAAACCTTCTTTGCCAGCGCGCTGCCCGCGACCGTCAACCCGCGCATCTTGAAGTCCCGTCACCCGTCCTACGACATCCGGCGCGAGTTCATGGGCGACGGCAGTCACTTCCTGGCCACCGAGGGCGTGGTGAACTGGTGGAGTCTCGACCGCAGCGTTCAATTGCCGTGATAAACTCTTGGGCTCGCCGCGGAGGGGTGGCCGAGTGGTTAATGGCAGCAGACTGTAAATCTGCCCTCTAACGAGTACGCTGGTTCGAATCCAGCCTCCTCCACCAAGGCGAAAAAGACAGATTTCGACCCTCTCGGGCCTCGGCTTGTTGAGGTTCAGGCGGGAGTAGTTCAATGGTAGAACCCTAGCCTTCCAAGCTAATGACACGGGTTCGATTCCCGTCTCCCGCTCCAGGGTTCGAGCCGGTTTCCAGCGACGCTGGGGGTCGGCGGCAAGTTGTGATTCAGCCCATGTGGCTCAGTGGTAGAGCACTCCCTTGGTAAGGGAGAGGTCGCGCGTTCGATCCGCGCCATGGGCACCAAGATTTTTTGAATTCGGTTGTGATTTTTCAGTCTCGCAGTCTTGCAATCTCGTCTCCGGAGAAATTGAAATGGCAAAAGGCAAATTTGAGCGGACCAAGCCGCACGTCAACGTGGGCACCATTGGGCACGTCGACCACGGCAAGACCACCTTGACCGCGGCGATCACCACCGTGCTCAG
>JANMTL010000182.1:0-6075 GCA_031390425.1 Rhizobacter sp. | reverse complement strand
CGCACCGCGCCGCCGCGCGTCAGCATCACGGTGAACACCAGCCCGCCCAGCGTGACGCCTTCGCCGCGCCGCGGCACGCGGCCCAGTTCGTGGGCCACCAGGCCGCCGATGGACTCGAACGCATCGGTCGGCAGATTGGCGACGAAAACGGTGTTGACTTCGGTGATGTCGGTGTCGCCGGCCACGCGTTGGCCACCATCAGCCAGCGTGTAGATGCTGGATTCGCCGTCCTTGTCGTCGAACTCGTCCTCGATCTCGCCGACGATCTCTTCCAGCACGTCTTCGATGGTCAGCAGCCCGGCCGTGGTGCCGAACTCGTCGCTCACGATGGCCAGGTGGTTGCGGTAGGACCTGAAGTCACGCAGCAGCTCGTTCAGGCCTTTCGATTCGGGCACGAACACGGCCGGGCGCAGCAGCGTGCGCAGGTTCAGGTCGGGCGAGCGCTGCAGCTTTAACAAATCCTTCGCCATCAGGATGCCGATGACGTTGTCGCGCTGGCCCTCGTAAACCGGGAAACGCGAATGCGCGGTGCCGATGACCAGGTGCAGCAACTCGTCGTACGGCGCATCGATGTCGAGGTGGTCCATGTGCGGCGAAGCGACCATCACGTCGCCCGCCGTCAAGTCGGCCATGCGGATCACGCCTTCGAGCATCATCCGCGACTCGGGAGCGATCAGCTCGCGTTGTTCGGCGTCGGCCAGCGCTTCGATCAGCTCGTCGCGCGAATCAACACCGGGCGACATGAACTCGATCAGCCGCTGAAACAGGTTGCGCTTGTCACTGATGGCGGGCCGTCGCGGAGAATTCCGGGTGCGGCCGAGGGGGGCGGTGTTCGCCGGGTGGGGGTCAGACATCGCGCCGGGGCGGACAGTAAAACACCGCCACAGCTTACCCGAACCCCATTTGACGAGCGTGCTGGCTTGAAAGGCGGCACGGTGGCCCCATATCTCGCACACTCTTTTGACGCACGTTCTTCACGCACGATTTTCAGGACACTCCCATGGCTCTCATCCCCGCCACCATCCTCACCGGCTTTCTCGGCTCCGGCAAAACCACCCTGCTCAAGCGCATCTTGACCGAAGCGCACGGGCAGAAAATCGCGGTGATCGAAAACGAGTTCGGTGACGAAAACATCGACAACGAGATCCTGGTGCAGGACTCGAAGGAGCAGATCATTCAGCTCAACAACGGCTGCGTCTGCTGCTCGATCCGCGAAGACCTGCGCACCACGCTGGCCGACCTGGCCGAGAAAAAACGCAAGGGCCAGCTGCAATTCGACCGGGTGGTGATCGAAACCACCGGCCTGGCCGACCCGGGCCCGGTGGCGCAGACCTTTTTCATGGACGACGAGATCGCCGAGAGCTACCTGCTCGACTCGATCCTGACGCTGGTCGACGCCAAGCACGCTGACCAGCAGCTCGACACCCGGCAGGAAGCGCGGCGCCAGATCGGCTTCGCCGACCAGATCTTCATCAGCAAGACCGACCTGGTCGATGCCGCCAGCGTCGACGCGCTGGCGCACCGCATCAAGCACATGAACCCGCGCGCACCGCAAAGCCGCGTGCATTTCGGCGAGGTGCCGATCGCCAACGTGTTCGACCTGCGCGGCTTCAACCTGAACGCCAAGCTCGACATCGACCCGGAGTTCTTGAACGCTGACGCGCATGCGCACGATCACAAGGATCACGAACACGGCGAGCACTGCGACCACCCGAGCCACGATCCACACCACGGCGCGCACCACGCGCACGACGACGACGTGAAGTCCTTCGTGTTCCGCTCGGACAAGGCCTTCAACCCGGCCAAGCTCGAAGATTTTCTCGGCTCGATCGTGCAGGTCTACGGCCCGAAGATGCTGCGCTACAAGGGCGTGCTGTTCATGAAAGGCTCGCCGAAAAAAGTCATCTTCCAGGGCGTGCATCAGTTGATGGGCAGCGATCTGGGCCCGGCGTGGGCGCCCGGCGAGAAGAAGACCAGCAAGATGGTCTTCATCGGCATCGACCTGCCGCGTGAGATTTTGTTGAACGGACTGGAGCAGTGTCTCGTGTGATGCCAACACACAGTCGGCGGCGTGGCTACAATCCGCCCCGCTTTGCAATTCGGACAGATCGCATCGTCGTGGTGCAAAAGTCGCGCTCATTTTGCGCCGAGGCGGTATAAACCCGCTGCGAGGAGATTCCAGTGACCCGATCCCCGGCCAAGTCTGCGCCCACCGCCGCCCGAGCCGAACCCGTATCCAAGAAGGCAGCCGTGAAGCTGTCGGCGAAGCCCTCGACCCCAAAAGAATCTGCAGCGCCCGCGCTCAAAGCGTCGGTCCTGCCCACCTCGCCGCGGGCGAAGGCGCCACCTCCGCGTGCGCCGACTGCACCTGCTTTGAAAGTCACTCCAGCCAAGGCGGCGCGATCCGCTGCGGTCGCCGAGAAACCTGCTTTGAATTCCATGCTGAAACCCCTCCACAAGGCGGCCGTCGACGACGCTGTACCAGCGCCGACAGCCGCCCCTGTTGCAGTCGCCGCAGTGCTTGCTGCGCCGACCAAAGCACCGCGGGCCAAATCGGCCGCCAAGTCTCGCTACGGCGCACCGATGCCGACCGCACCGCTGCCGCCGCCCACCTCGCGTTTCGCCGATCGCTTTGCACCACCGCGTCCGCCGACGCGTCAGATGAACAACCTCGGTGTCGACACGCCGCGCGTCGTCCAGAAGTCCGACCCCAAGCTGGCGAATGCGTGGAAAAGCAAGGCCGGCAAGGACCTGTCCGAAAACGAGGTGCTGGCGATGCCGGACAGCGAGTACATGAACGAGAAGCAGCTCGACTTCTTCCGCGCGACCTTGAAGAAGCTGAAGGACGACCTGCTCAGCAATGCCGGAGAGACGACCGAGCACTTGCGCGAAGACACCTCGATCGTGCCCGACCCGGCCGATCGCGCCACGATCGAAGAAGAACATGCGCTCGAGTTGCGCACCCGCGACCGCGAACGCAAGCTGCTCAAGAAAATCGCGCAATCGCTGAACCGCGTCGAGAGTGGTGAGTACGGTTTTTGCGACGAGACCGGTGAGCCGATCGGGCTGGGGCGGTTGATTGCACGCCCGACCGCGACCTTGTCGCTCGAAGCGCAGCAGCGCCGTGAACTGAAACAGAAGATGTTCGGCGACTGACATTCCCTTCGCACTGCGACGAACCCGATCATCACACCCCATGGCGGACTCCAAAGACACGACCAGTTTCTTCCGCAAGGTCGTGAAGTTCGTGGCGAATCCGTCCACCGAATGGAACCAACTCGGCCCGGGCGCGGCAGGATCGATCGAGAGCGATCTCGCCAAATCCGAGTTGAAGGCGATGATCGAGCGCAAGCGCCGCAACGACTTCGTGCGCAAGCGCGAGTTCGACATGCTGCGCAAGGTGCGTCGCGAGGGCCTGACCCCCGATCAGCTCGCGGCGCTCGGCGGCTCGTCAGCGATGGGCGATTCGGTGCCCCGCTTGCCGGAGAGCGGCGGCCGCGGCTCGGGCATGAAGGCGAAGATCGACGAGATCGAGCAGCAGATGGTCGGCAACAGCCGCATCGGTGCCTTGCGACGCCCTGATGATTTCTACTCGGCACCCACCGAAGCGGCCCCGTTGGATGCCCTGAAAAACCGCGCATCACCCGGCTCGCCTGGAAACGCCCGTGCCGATGCGGCGCCCTCGGATCACTCGCCGCTGGAGTTCAGCGTTCGCGAAGACGCCTCGGTGTTCGACAACCCGTTCGCTGCAGCGGCCGTCAACGAGATCGTTCACGACCCGGAGCTCGACGAAGCCGTGATCGCCTTCGCGAATGCCGACTTCGACCTGTGCGAACAGTCGCTGACGCAACTGACCCACGCCCAGGGTCCGCGGGCGCAGCATGCCGAAACCTGGCTGGCGCTGTTCGACATGCACCGCGCCACTGGGCAGTTGCCCAAGTTCGAAAGCCTGGCGCTCGAGTACGCGCAGCAGTTCGGCTGGTCGGCACCGCAGTGGTACTCGATGCCGCAGCGGGTGGCCGAAGCGGTCAGCGAAGAACGCCAGCCGCGCGGACGCATCGATGGCCAGGTCGGCTGGGCCAGCCCCGAGTGGATCGACACCGACGCCGTGATCCAGCTCCGCTCGCAGACGCTGCAAATGCCGTTGCCCTGGGTCTTCGACTGGGCCGCGCTGCGCGGCATCGATGCCGACGCGAGTGCCCGACTGAGCGAGCTGTTCCGACTGTGGATGCCGCAGAAGCTGGACATGCGCTGGCTGCACGGCGACCGCCTGCTGCAGATCGTGCAAGAGGCCGCTCCGACCGGCGTGCGCGATGCCGATCCGGTCTACTGGCAGTTGCGCCTCGATGTGCTGCGGATGACGAACCGACCGGATCAGTTCGACGAAGCCGCCATCGATTACTGTGTGACCTACGAGGTGTCGCCGCCGTCATGGGAGCGCGCCCAATGCCAGGTCCGGCTCAGCGGTTCGGGCAGCAGCACCTTGTCGCCGTCGATGTCGGCGGTCAGCGAGGTGTCGACCGGTTTCGTCGAATCGCAGTTGCTCGACGACGCCGTGATGATGCAGGTGTCGAGCTTCGAGCTGTCCGGGCAACTGGTCGGCGACATCAGCGAGCTGCTGCGCACGATGACCGAACAACTCGGCAAGGCGCCGCTGATCAGCATCTCGTGCTCGAGGCTGATACGCGTCGATTTCATCGCCGCCGGCGACCTGCTGAATTGGGTGCTGGCGCGCCGCGCCGAGAACCGCTCGGTGACCTTCGTCGATTCCCACCGGCTGGTCGCGCTGTTCTTCGGTGCGATGGGCATCAACGAACACGCGACGGTGAAAGTGCGCACGGTCTGATCGGCCGCCCCCGATCTGCGCCGCTGGGGCTTGAAGCTCGCCGCGTCAACCGCATCTGACTTCGCATGGAACCGACCAACGCATTGCCGAGTTTTCACGGCACCACCATCCTGAGTGTGCGACGCGGTGCGCAGGTTGCCCTCGGCGGCGACGGGCAGGTGACGCTCGGCCAGATCGTCATCAAGTCGTCGGCGCGCAAGGTGCGCAAGCTGTACCGCGAGCAAGTGCTGGCGGGATTCGCGGGAGCGACTGCCGATGCGTTCACGCTGTTCGAGCGCTTCGAGTCGAAGCTCGAAAAGCACCAGGGCCATTTGGTGCGCGCCGCCATCGAGCTGACCCGCGACTGGCGCACCGACCGCGTGCTGCGCCGCCTGGAGGCGATGTTGGCGGTGGCCGATGCGACCGCCTCGCTGATCATCACCGGCAACGGCGATGTGCTGGAGCCCGAGCACGGTATCGTTGCCATTGGCTCGGGCGGCGCGTATGCACAAGCTGCTGCCCGTGCGCTGATCGCGCACACCGAACTGTCGCCCCACGACGTGGTGAAGCGGTCGCTCGAAATAGCCGGCGACATCTGCATCTACACCAACCAGTCGCACACGATCGAGACGCTGGGATGAGCCTCGGATGAGCAGCAATATGACGCCGCAGGAGATCGTCTCCGAACTCGACCGCCACATCGTCGGCCAGCACGATGCCAAGCGTGCGGTGGCGATCGCCTTGCGCAACCGCTGGCGACGCCAGCAGGTGGACGAGCCGCTGTGCAGCGAGATCACGCCGAAGAACATCCTGATGATCGGCCCGACCGGCGTCGGCAAAACCGAGATCGCACGCCGACTGGCGCGGCTGGCCGATGCCCCGTTCATCAAGGTCGAGGCGACCAAGTTCACCGAGGTCGGCTACGTCGGCAAGGATGTCGATTCGATCATCCGCGACCTGGTCGAAACCGCCGTCAAGCAGCAGCGCGAAACCGCGATGCGCCGCCAGCGCACGCGCGCCGAGGACGCCGCCGAAGACCGGGTGCTCGACATCCTGGTGCCGCCTGCACGCAGCGATTCCGCAGCAACCGCCGCTCCGGCGGTCAACACCGCGCGCCAAGTGATGCGCAAGCGCCTGCGCGAAGGCACGCTCGACGACAAGGACATCGAGATCGATGTGGCCGAAGCCAAGCCGCAGCTCGAAATCATGGGCCCGGCCGGCATGGAAGACATGGCCGAGCAGCTCAAGGG
>JANMTL010000180.1:0-4778 GCA_031390425.1 Rhizobacter sp. | reverse complement strand
CGGCGTGGAAACGGCGGATGTCGCTGGCATCGCGGGTGACGAGCGTCGGGCCGATGAACTGCGGAAACTCCAGGATCGCCAGCTTCTCCGGGTGGTCGCGCAGCGCGCCCGGGCGGTTGAACACCCGCGCGCCTTCGCGCTCGGCCTGGCCGAGCAGGTGCGTGGCGTAAAAATATTCGCTGTCGAACGGCGGGTCCTTGCGCATCAACACGGCATCGATGTCGGCCAGCACGACCGGGACTTCGTCGGGCGGCTGCTGCCGGGCTGAAAACCACGCGGGGCCATCGGGTGTCAGCGTGATCTCGCGCACATAGGCCGTGACGCGGCCGCCGCGCTGCCACATCAGGTCGCGCGGATGGCAGGCGAGCAGTTCGTGTCCGCGCGAGGCGGCCTCGCGCATCATCGCAAAGGTGGTGTCCTTGGCGGTGTTGAAGCCTTCGAGCGCGTCGGCGACGAACAGCAGTTTCATGGTCGGGCTTTCTTGCGGACTACGCGTTTCGGGGCCGCCACTGTTGCACACCCAGCGCCAACGCTCCGGCCACGACGCCCCAGAAGGCCGAGCCGATGCCGACCAGCGTCAGCCCGCTGAGTGTGACCAAAAAGGTGATCAGCGCGGCCTCGCGGTGCGCGTCGTCCTTCATCGCGACCGCGAGGCCGCCGCCGATCGTGCCGAGCAGCGCCAGGCCGGCCAGCGCAAGCACCAACTCACGCGGGAACGCCGTCAGCACGCCGGTGACAGCCGCACCAAACAGCCCGATCACGCAGTACAGCAGGCCGCAGACGGCTGCGGCGATATAGCGACGCGCCGGGTCCTCGTGTGCCTCGCGGCCCATGCAGATGGCCGCAGTGATCGCCGACAGGTTCAGCGCAAACGCGCCGAAAGGCGCCAGCAGCAGCGTCGCGACGCCGGTGATCGTGATGAGCTTCGACAGCGGCATCGCGTAGCCGGCCGCGCGGATCGCGGCGACGCCGGGCAGGTTCTGCGAGGCCATCGTGACGACGAACAGCGGCAGCGCGAGGCTGACGATGGCGGCCACGCTGAATTCGGGCGCGACGAACACCGGCACGGTCAGCGCCAGCGACACGCCGCCCAGATGCAACTGCCCCTGAGCCAAGGCGATGGCGCAGCCGACCACCAGCACGCCGGGCACCGCATAGCGCGGCCACAGACGGCGGCCGATCAGGTGGGTCGCCAGCATCGCCAGCACCAGCGCAAAAGCCGACTTCAGCGCGATGAACGCATCCAGCCCAAAGCGGGCCAGCACGCCGGCCAGCAGCGCGCTCGCGATCGGCATCGGGATGCGGTCCATCAGGCGCTCGAACCAGCCGGTGACGCCGAACAGAATGATCAGCAGCGCACACACCATGAACGCGCCGACCGCCTGCGGCAAGGTGAATCCGCCGCTGGCCGCCGCAGTGGCCAGCACGGCGGCGCCGGACGTGCTCCACGCCACCATCACGGGCTTTCGCCACCACAGCGACGGCAGCAGCGTGCACAGACCCATGCCGAGACCCAGCGCCCACATCCACGAGCCGATCTGCGCTGGCGTCGCGCCGAGCGCGGTGGCCGCCTGGAAGACGATGGCGACGGTGCTGGTGTAGCCGACCAGCACGGTGACGAAGCCGGCGGTCGCGGCGGACAGGGAGAAGTCGCGGAGCAGGGAGCGCATGGCGCAGCAGAACGACGATCGGCCGCTCAGGCGCTCAGATCTCGACCTTCGACCCCAGCTCGACCACGCGGTTGGTCGGCAGCCGCAGAAAATCGGCCGCCGCCGCCGCGTTGCGGTGCATGCTGGCAAACAGCTTTTCGCGCCACATCATCATGCCGTCGCCGAGCGTCGGGATCACGATGTCGCGCGACAGGAAATAGCTGGTGTCCATCGCATCGAGTTGCACGCCGCGCGACTTCAGCTGCTCGAGTGCCTCGGGCACGTCGGGATCGTTCTTGAAGCCGAAGGTGAGCGTGACCTGCCAACAATTGCGCCCCAGCGGTTCGACCTGGCAACGCTCATCGAACGGCACCCACGGCACCTCGCGGTGCGCCACGGTGACGAACAGATTGGTCTCGTGCAGCACCTTGTTGTGCTTGAGGTTGTGCAGCAAGGCGTTCGGTGTGAAACCTTGCTCGCTGACCAGAAACACCGCGGTGCCGGGCACGCGCGCCGGTGGGCTCAGGAAGACGGCGTCGAGGAAGCTCGTCAGATCGACGGCGTCGTCGCGCATGCGGTGGCGCATCAGTCTGCGGCCCTGCTTCCAGGTCATCATCAGAGTGAACATGACGGCGCCGAGGACCACCGGGAACCAGCCGCCGTCGAACAGCTTGACTGCGTTGGCCGCGAAGAAGACCGCGTCGACCACGAAGAAAAAACCGGTGGCCGCGATGCACAGCGACCAGGGGTATTTCCAGCCGTAGCGGATGACGAAGAAGGTCATCGTGGTGGTGATCAGCATGTCGATCGTCACCGCAATGCCGTAGGCGCCGGCGAGCTTGCTGCTGGAGCCGAAGACGATCACCGCCAGCACGATGCAGGCGTACAGGCTCCAGTTGACGAACGGCACGTAGACCTGGCCGGTCTCTCTGACCGACGTGTGCAAGATGCGCAGGCGCGGCAGGTAGCCGAGCTGGATCGCCTGCTTGGTGACCGAAAACGCGGCGGTGATCAGCGCCTGCGATGCGATCACGGTGGCGCAAGTGGCGAGGCCGATCAGCGGGTACAGCGCCCAGGTCGGCGCCATCTCGTAGAACGGATTCTTGGCGTTCTCAGGGTGCAGCAGCAGCATCGCGCCCTGGCCGAAGTAGTTGATGACCAGCGCCGGCATCACCAGGCTGAACCAGGCCAAGCGAATCGGCCGTTTGCCGAAGTGGCCCATGTCGGCATACAGCGCTTCAGCGCCGGTGACGCACAGCACCACCGAGCCGAGTGCGATGAACGCGATCCCCGGCTGCGACACCATGAAATAAAGCGCGTGGTGCGGGCTCAGTGCGCGCAGGATCGCCGGGTTCTCGGCAATGTGCACCAGGCCGAGTGCCGCCAGCACCACGAACCACAGCACGGTGATCGGCCCGAACAAGCGGCCCACGCTGGCGGTGCCGAAGCGCTGAAAGATGAACAACACCGTGATCACCGCCAACGTCAGCGGCACCACGTAACTGTGCAGCCCAGGCGCGGCGACTTCGAGGCCTTCGACCGCCGACAGCACCGAAATCGCCGGCGTGATGACGCCGTCGCCGAAAAAGATCGCGGTGCCGAAGATGCCGACCAGCAGCAGGCGCTGACGCAACACAGGCCGCTCTTTCACCGCCTGCGACGCCAGCGCCAACATGGCGATCAAGCCGCCTTCGCCGTTGTTGTCGGCGCGCAGGATCAGCATCACGTACTTGATCGACACGACGATGGTCAGCGTCCAGAACACGAGCGACAACACGCCGTAGATGTTGGCCGGCGTCAGCGGCACATGGCCGTGCGCGAACACTTCCTTGAGCGCATACAGAGGGCTGGTGCCGATATCGCCATAGACGACACCAACGGCGCCGAGCGTCAGGGCGGCGAGACTGGAAGTGGGGCGGTGGGGAGTCAAGATGAACCGGAGGCGGGTGCGGCAAGGGCGTGTACACGGCGACGCTGGATTGTGAGCCCCGAGGTGACGGGGCCTCGCCCCGCCAGCTCGGTCGCGAGGCGCCTTCAGCGGCGGATGTTGCGGTGCAGCAACGCCCGTGTCAGGCGCTACTCGTAGATCTCGGCGTCGGGGTCGGTGGCCTCGAGCTCGTAGCTCGCCGCCACCATCGCCAGACGCGCGATCACGCCGTACATGTAGAAGCGATTCGGCGCACTCGCACCGGGCTTCACGCCGGGGCGTGGCAGTTGATTCGATTCTGCGAAGGCCAGCGGCACGAAGCTCGCCCCGGGCGAATTCAGGTTCTCGTCGATGCCGCGTTCGGCGTTGACGCGGTAGAAGCCGCCGACCACGTAGCGGTCGATCATGTAGACCACCGGCTCGGCGACTGCATCGTTGACGCGCTCGTAGGTCGGCACGCCTTCCTGCAGGATCACCTCGCTGACCTCCTGGCCGTCCTTGATGACGCTCATCTTGTTGCGCGAGCGACGGTTCAGATCGGCCAGCTCCTTCGGATCACGCACGGTCATGATGCCCATGCCGTAGGTCCCGGCATCGGCCTTGACGATGATGAACGGCTTCTCCTGGATGCCGTATTCCTTGTACTTGCGCTTGACCTTGGCGAGCAGCGCTTCGGCGTTGCTCATCAGGCATTCGGCCCCGGTGCCATCGCTGAAATTGACCTCGCCGCAGCGCGCGAACAGCGGGTTGATCAGCCACGGGTCCATGCCCAGCAGCTTGGCGAATTTCTTGGCGACTTCCTCGTAGACCGCGAAGTGGTTCGTCTTGCGGCGGATCGCCCAACCGGCGTGCAGCGGCGGCAGCAGGTACTGCTCGTGCAAATCTTCGAGCACCTTGGGAATGCCCGCCGACAGGTCGTTGTTGAGCAAGATGGTGCAGGGATCGAACCCCTTCAGGCCGAGGCGGCCGCGGCTGCGAACCAGCGGCTCGAGCGTCAGCTGTGTGCCGTCGGGCAGCTCGACCGGCGTCGGCGTCGTGATCGTGTCGTCCAGCGTGCCCAGGCGCACATTCATGCCCGCCATGTGAAAAATCTGCATCAGCCGTGCGACGTTGGCAAGGTAGAAGGAGTTGCGGGTGTGCTTCTCGGGAATCAGCAGCAGGTTCTTCGCTTCGGGGCAGATCTTCTCGATCGCCGCCATCGC
>JANMTL010000176.1:0-7675 GCA_031390425.1 Rhizobacter sp. | reverse complement strand
GTCGCGCCAGCGGATCAGCGCTTCGGCGCCGACGATTTCGCCGCTCACCAGATCGACCTGCGGCTGGTAGTGCAGCCGGAACCGCCCGGCCGCCAGCGCCTGGCGCATCGCGTGGTCGAGCTTCATGCGGGTGCGCAGCTTGATCACCGTCGCGCCGACGCGCTGGTGATGGAAGCGGTAGCCGGCACCGCCACCCGCCTTCAGGTCGGTCATCGCCGCATCGGCCGCCTGCAACAACTCTTCGGGCGTGCTGCCATCGCCGGGATACAGCGAAATGCCGATGCTCGCGGTGAGCGTCATGTTGATCCCGTCGACCGCGAACGGCACCCGCATCGCCTCGATCACGCGGCGCGCGGCGCCCTCGGCACGCTGCATGTCGGCCTGATGCACCAACATCACGAACTCGTCGGCGCCGAGGCGGGATACCGTGTCGACCTGACGCATCGTCGTGCTCAGGCGCTTGGCGACTTCGACCAGCATGCGGTCCCCGGCCGCCGAGCCGAGGGCATCGTTGATTGGCTTGAAGCGATCGAGATTCAGGTGCAGCAGCGCAAACGCGACGCCTTCGCGCTGCGCCAGCGCCAGCGCATAGTCGATGCGGCCGACCACGGCCTGCCGGTTCGGCAGCCCGGTCAGGGCGTCGGTGCTGGACATCGCGTCGATGCGCCGGTCGGCTTCGAGGCTCTCGCTGATGTCGCGAAAGGCGTACACCCGACCGATCGGCTCACCGTGATGGCGTTGCGGCAGCGTGCGTCGTTCGAGCACCCAGCCGCAGCGCAAGGTCAGCACGTCGCTGCCCTCCAGCGTGGTCGATTCGCCGATGGCCTGCAGGCGCTTGGTGTAGCCCACGGGGTCGGACACTCGGCGCAGCATCCACGACGAGACAGCGGCGTCGTCGTGCTCGGTCAGCAGCGACTCGGGCACGCCCCACAGGCCGACAAAACGCGGGTTGAAGTTGACGATGCGGCCCGACAGGTCGGTCACCAGGATGCCGTCGGTGGTCGAGTCGAGCGTGGCGCGCAACTCGGACATCCGCGCCTCCAGCTCGGCTTGTGTGCGCAACTCCAGGCTGCGGTCGCGCATGACGACCAGATAGCCGTCGTCGCACACGTCCGCCGCCGAGCTCCGACCGGACCCGAGCCGAATGCGGCTGACCCGCCGCAACACCGGCACCAGCTTGCCATCGGCGCGGCTGACGCAGGTCTGCGCATCGACGCTGTCCGTCAGATCATTGACAGCCGATTCCCAGAATGCGACGTCTTCCGGCGTGGCAGCCAGTTCAAGCACATCGGCGCGACACAGCGTCGGCAGGTCCATGCCGAACAGGACCGCGGCCGCGCCATTCGCCGCCAGGATGCGCAGGCTGTCGGCATCGACCAGCCAGGCGGCATCGAGCAGGCCCTCGATCAGCGGAGACAGCTCCTGCGCCGCAGCGTCACCCGAGACCGACAGCGGCCGTGACGCAGTGACTGGCCAGGGCCCAGTCGGCGTCGCTGTCGAGGCGGCCACCCCGTGGATCGAATGCGGCGTGCGCTGTACCGTCATGGCAGCACCTTCAGGGCGCGCGCGCGATCGAAATTGCAGGCGATCCGCAGACGCGAGATGTCGACGCCGGCCACCATCGCATGGCGATCGTCGATGGGCGGCACCGCCGAGCCCACCGGGTGCGCAGCGTCAAGGCCCACGGGCATGGCGAGACGCCAGATCGTGACAGCGAGCGTCTCGGCGGTGTGGGTGAATTGCATGACGGCTGACACCCCTTAGATTAACAGCGCTCCAGCGCACCCGAACACCGCGCTCGCCACAACAAGGCGGTCAAACCGCTTCCGAGAGATGGCGGAACTCGTCTTGCAATTTTCCGATCACTGTCGCCACGTCGATCGGTTTGGTCCAGTAGTCGTCGAACCCCTGCGCCAGCGCCTGCTGGATCTGGTGCGGCAAGGCGTCGGCACTGAGGGCGATGCAGCGCAGATGGCGGGTGCGCTCGTCGGCTCTCAGGCGTTCCAGCACGTCGAAGCCAGACAGCCCAGGCAGGTTCAGGTCCAGCAACACCAGCGACAGATCGTGTTCCTGCGCCATCTCCAGCCCTTCGGGGCCGCTCGCCGCAGTGAGCAGACGCCAGTTCGGTTGCGAACGGAAAATCTGCTCCATCAAAATGGTGTTGACCTCGTCGTCTTCCACATACAGCACGACCTGCTCGACACCGTTGTCCCACACCGACGGCGATTCAGGAGCCGCCGGCAGGTCGGGGAGATTGCGGCGGCCGGTCTTCGCCAGGGGCAATGACACCGCGAAGCGAGAGCCCCGGCCCGGCCGCGACAGCACATCGATCTTGCCGCCCATCGCACGCATCAGTTTGCGGGTGATGACCAGACCCAAGCCGCTGCCCTGGGTCTCGGTGCGCTCGGCGCCCAGCCGGTTGAACGGTTCGAACAGCTTGTCGAGCTGTTCTTCGGTCATTCCGATGCCGGTGTCGTCGACCGTCAACACGCCCTGTTCGGCCGCCTCGAACCGAACCCGCACCCGGCCCTTCGGTCGGTTGTACTTGATGGCGTTGGTGAGCAGGTTGGTCACCACCTGCTCCAGCGCGTCGGGATCGGCACGCACCGGCCCTGCGGTCAGCGGAATCTGGACCAGCAGTTCGATGCCGCGCTGCTGCGCCAGCGGCATGACTTCGACCGCGCATCGTTCGACCAGCAGCCGCACATCGATCGGCCGGTTGCGCAGCCGCAGGCGCCCTTGCTCGATGCGCGATACCTCGAGCAGTTGATCGATCAGCGACAGCAGCCGCGACCCGGACTGCCGCAGCACCTCTAGGCGCTGTGCCTGCGCCGGTACCAGCGGGTGTTCGCGGTCCAGGGCCATCAACTGCGCGAACCCCAAGATGCCGTTCAACGGCGTGCGCAATTCGTGACTGACGCGCGACATGAATTCGGTCTTGCTGCGGCTCGCCTTTTCGGCATCGAGTTTGTCGCGTTTCAGCGCGTCGAGGGTTTGCCGTTGTGTCACGTCGGTGCAGGTGCCGACGCGCCGCCGCTCGTCGGCGACGGCCTGCAACACGAATTCGAGGGTGCGCGGCCCATGCGCATCGCCCGCGTCGAAAGAAAGCAGCAGGCGCGTTACTTCGTCGGGCAGCGCGGGCTTCGCGAGCAGCGCGCGCGCGGTCGGGCGATCCGTCTCAGCCACGCGTTCGAGCCAGGATTCGAACGCCCACCGGGGCTGGGTCGGATCGAGTCCGTGATGGCGGCACGCCACCTCGTCAAGCTGCAGCGCCCCGGTCAACAGGCTGATCTCGAGCACGCCGATGTTGGCCGCAGCGGTCGCGCGCTGCCAGCGGTTGTGCTGGCGCTGCAACTCCGCGTCGACAGCAGGCCGGGACACGGCATCGGTCAACAGCACATTCAGATACAGGCCGCCACCGGCCAGGCGATCGATCGTTGCGCTCGCCTCCAAGCAAGCCCACTGGCCGTTCTGGCGTCGCAGGCGCAGGGCTTCTTTGATCGGCTGCGGTGGTTCGTCGGCCCGCGCGCCCATCCGCTGAAGTCGGCGCAGGTCGTCGGGATGAACGCATTCAGCGAGCGGGCGAGCGTCGTTGCGCAGCGTGGGCAACCCGATGCCGCACAGGCCGATGAAGGCGGTGGACGCGTACGGGACCGTCCACCGGCCGTCCGCCGAACGGTGCAAGCGCACCACCATGCCCGGCAACCTGTCGAGCAGAGACTGCAACTCGACCAACGGGTCGCGGTCGTCACGTCGACGCAGACTTCGACCGACCGGCTCAGGTCGGTCGTCCTGAGTCGGGCTTGGCAGCGGGCTGCTGCGAGGGAGTCGGGCCGTCGGGAGCATCGTCGGTGTGGGGAGCGGGCGGTCCGGTGATCGCACTGGAGAAATGATTCGAAGGCCTCGGCCAGGACCGTATTTGTAACATTTTCGACACACCCAGTCGCGCCTGGAAACCCGTTCCGAGCCCCGCATTCAGGGGTCGAAGCGCCCCGAATGCGCCTTCACCCCCCGACATGAGCGGGGACATCCGCACGCGGCGCACGGGTCTGACAGCCCGGCCGATGCTTTTTGCCCGCGATCGCGGCATCATGCGGGCTTCAACATCCGAGGAGCCGCCATGAACGCTGTTTTCACCCAACGCCGTGCGCTGATCGCCTTTGGCCTGTGCCTCGCCGCAGGACGGTCGCTCGCCACCGATGTTACTGAAGCCCAGGCGGCCAAGGCGCGGGCCGTGGTGCAAGCCCAGCTCGATGCCTTTGCCGCCGACGACGCACGCCGGGCGTTCCTGCTGGCCTCGCCCAACGCCCGCAAACAACTCGGCTCGCCCGACAACTTCATCACGCTGGTCCGCAAGAGCTATGCGGTGGTGTACCGCCCGGCCTCGGTGGCGTTCCTGAAGCCGCAATTGATCGACGGCCTGCTGGTGCTGGGCGTTCAGATGACCGATGCCCAGGGCGCTGCGTGGCTGGCCACCTACAGCCTGGAGCGGCAGCCGAACGGCTTGTTTCTGATCGGCGGCTGCGAGCTGGTCGCGAATGAAGGGCGCTACACCTGATGCATCGTCGAGCCGTCCGCGGCTGAGCGCAGTGCGCGCGGCGCAGTCGACCCGACGCAGCAGACCCGATGCCCGAACCCCGCGACCTCAGCGCTGCCGAACTCGGGCGGGCCTACCGCGACAAGGCGCTGTCGCCGGTCGAGGTGGTGCTCGATGTGCTTGGACACATCGACGCCTGGGAGTCGTCTTTGCATGCGACCTACGCGCTCGACGCCGATGCCGCCGTGGCGCAGGCCGAGGCCTCGCAGGCGCGCTGGCTGCGCGGCGCACCAGCCAGTGCGCTCGACGGCGTGCCGACGATGATCAAGGAAAACATCGCCACCTGCGGTGTGCCGGTGCCGCTGGGCAGCGCCGCCACCGAACTGATGCCGGCGCTTGCCGATGACCCACCGGCAGCGCGGCTGCGCGAGGCCGGCACGGTCATCCTCGGCAAGACGACGATGCCCGACCTCGGCATGCTGTCGTCGGGGCTGTCGAGCTTCCACCCGCTGACCCGCAACCCATGGGATCTGCGCCTGAACCCAGGGGGCAGCAGCGCCGGTGCGGCAGCCGGTGCTGCTGCCGGCTACGGCCCCTTGCACATCGGCACCGACATCGGCGGATCGATCCGGCTGCCAGCCGGTTGGTGCGGCGTGTTCGGTCTGAAGCCAAGCCACGGCCGCGTGCCGATCGGTGCGCCCTACCCGGCGCGCGTGGCCGGCCCGATGACGCGCAGCGTGACCGATGCGGCGCTGATGATGGCCATGCTGAGCCAGCCCGACGGGCGCGACCACATGGCCCTGCCGGCTGAGTACATCGAGTGGACGCAGCTCGATCGCGACCTGCGCGGCCTGCGCATCGGCTTGATGCTCGACGCCGGCTGGGGCCTCGCGCCCGATCCAGAGGTCACCGCAGCGGTCGTTGCGGCCGCACGGGCGTTCGAATCGGCAGGCGCGATCGTCGAGCCGCTGGCGCCTTTCGTCAGCCGCGAAATGGCGACCGGCATCGACCGTTTCTGGCGCGTGCGCGCCTGGGTCGACCTGCAAGCATTCGACGCCCAACGCCAACGCCGCGTGCTGCCGTTCATCTTCGAGTGGGCCCAGGGCGGCGCGGGCCTGAGCGGTGTCGAGGTGATGCAGGGCTACAGCCAGACGCTGGCGCTGCGCGCTGCGACGGTGGCCGCCTGTCGTCCTTTCGATTACGTGCTGTCGCCGGTGGCACCGTTGACCGCGTTCGCGGCCGAACTGCCGTGCCCGACCAACGACGCTTCGCAACCGTTCGAGCACATCGCCTACACGCTGCCTTTCAACATGAGCGAACAGCCTGCCGCCAGCATCAACGCAGGCTACAGCAGTGCGGGCCTGCCGATCGGCTTGCAGATCGTCGGTCGCCGCTTCGACGACCTCGGTGTGCTGCAACTGTCGCGCGCCTGGGAGCAACTGCGGTCGGCGCAGCGACCCTGGCCTGCGCCGCCGCGACAGCCAGGCAGCGCCATCGCCGAGCGGATCGGCACTGACAGCAGACGACCCGGTGCGTCGGGCTGCAACCCATCGGCTTCGTGGTGATCACACCCGCTGTGGCCGTACCGCGTCGTCGATGTGATGCCGATCACGTTCGCAGGCGATTGATGCAGCACGCGCTTGCATCCGAAAGCGCACAAGCGCAGTCTAGGCAGCGTCGGCCAGGAGGTCCGTTTTCATGGGCGAACTGAACCAAACCCTGCAGCGCTTGAGCCTCGAGCAGCACTTGCTCGCACTCGTGTTCTTGCTGAGCTACGGCACGGCGCTCGGTTCGATGTTTAGCCCGGTGGGACGATTGCGTTCAGCCTCGCTGGCCCTGCTGGCAGCGGCCGGGTTTGCGGCCCTCACCCATCCATGGCAGCACGGCGTGCTGCTGGTGGGTGGCGCGATCGGTGGTGTGGCCGTGTTCATCGCAGCGGCGTGGGCGCTCAGCCGGGTCGGCGCCGGCCGTCGGCTGGTGGATCAGCGACCGACCGCGATGCAGCGCGATCGGCGCGCGGAGGGCGGCTTGGCAGCGAGTTACAAACCGTTGCTCTGACAGCCTCCGCGATCGGCGAGCTGCGCCGATATTCCGGAATACGGCAGCGTTTGGACACCTGCGCACGCTTTGGCACCCTGCCAGAGACCACAGGCGGTGGCCGCGAGGACGCACATGATTTGGCTCAAAACAGACAGCGGACGCGCCGAGATGGGTGCCCGGGCCCTGGTGCCCGAGCGGGCCAGGCGCAACCTGCTGTTGTTGATCGACGGGATCCGGTCGCAAGACACCTTGCTGGGCGTCATTGCCGGCATCGACCGCGGCGACTTCGATCAGTTGGCGCGCCTCGGTCTGATCGCCAAAGCGCCGACAGGTATGACGCCGACACCGCGCCCGGTCACCGCTGCGGCGTCGGCTCGGGTGCCGAGCTCGACACCCGAGCCTGCACCGGTCCTCGATGTGATCGTCGGCGAGCCGCCGAGCTATGGGCAATTGACCGCCAAGCTCACTCATTTGATCTCCAGCGAGCTGGGGCTGCGCGGTTTTCGCCTGACCCTGGCCGTCGAGAAAGCAGCCGACGTGAAGGAGCTCGAACCGGTGGCAGAACGGGTGATTGCCGAGATTGCCAAGCGCAAGGGCGGTGCGGCAGCCGACACCGCACGGCGCGCGCTGTACGGAAGCTGAGCGCCGCAGCGCGCCGACAACCCGGGGAAACCACGGCAGCCCAACCCGCTGTGCGTTGTTTAATTAGTACACTAATCGTTGGTTTTCAATCTGTCCTTCCGTCGGTGACGGAAACGGGGCGTCGCTGGAGTCATACATGTTCGCTCGATCTTCGGTTAGGCAGTGGTTGCATGCGCCGATCGTGGCCGGAATCGAGTTGATGTTGGCGGTGCTGATCGGTAGCGGCCTCGTCGCACCCTGGGCTGGCGAGGCTCACGCCGCAGCCGCAACCGCAACTGCAGCCCCGGTCGCAGTCGCCAGTGCCGAGCCACTGTTCGCGGCCAGTTTCAAGGGTTTCGACCGCAAGCCGCAGGCCCTGGCCCAGTTCAAGGGCAAGCCGATGGTGGTGTATTTCTGGGCGACCTGGTGCAAGTCGTGCAAGAAGGAAGTGCCAGAGCTGATCGCGCTGCATGCCAA
>JANMTL010000163.1:0-2890 GCA_031390425.1 Rhizobacter sp. | reverse complement strand
TTGGACCGAGGCCCACTTCAGCTTCTGGGGCCGATTGCCTAGAGTTCGGGCCATCAACCCGCATCACTGGAGTCACCGCCATGCAGCATCAACACATCACCGCAAATCCTTTTGCACTTCTGATGAACCCTGAAGCCGTGCATGCCGCACTCGCGCAGTCGGAGCATTTGAACAGCCTCAAGAGCCGTGTTTGGCGGCCGCTGGACCAGCCATTGATTCCGCGCACGACCGCAGACGTCGAGGCATTCGACGAAGCCGTTGAAGCAGCCGAGGACGCAGACGGTGCGTCGATGGACCTCGGTCATGTGGGCTGATAATACTAATGCCAATGTATATTATGTCTACTAATAGTCCGTAGCCTGATCCGGTTTGTGACGACGTGGGCCGCTTCTAGGCTCGCGCATCTGGTCGGCGTCAACTATCTTGACCGCCCGGCGACAACTATCGTGGCCGGTTGGAAGCGGGGAATGATTTTGTTGTGATCGAGGGTCAGCGAGTCTTTCGCGCAGCAGGGGCGAGCCCCTGCTGCGCGGCGCGCCTGCGGTAGCTCTCCACGTTCATTTCCAGGATCGTCGAGTGATGCACGAGCCGGTCGACCGCGGCCAGCGTCATGGCCGGCTCGACGAACACCTCGCCCCACTGCGAGAACGGCGTGTTGGCCGTGATGGCCAGGCTCTTGTGCTCGTAGCGCTCGGCGATCAGCTCGAACAGCACCGAGGTCTCGGCCTGGTCGCGCCGGACGTAGCTCAGATCGTCCAGGATCAGCAGGTCGAAGCGATCGAGCTTGGTGAGCTCTTGCGGCAGCCGCAGATCCCGGCGCGCCGCCTGCAGGCGCTGCACGAGGTCGCCGCAGCGCGTGAACAGCACCCGGCGTCCGGCATCGATCAGTGCATGGCCCAGCGCACACACCAGGTGGCTCTTGCCCACGCCCGGCGGGCCGAACAGGAGCACGTTGGCCCCGCGATCGAGCCACTCATGTCCCTCGGCCAGCGCTATCACCTGCGCCTTGGACACGCTGGGCACGGCGGCGAAGTCGAAGCTGGACAGTCGCTTGTCCGGGCTCAACGCCGACTCGATGCGGTGCCGGTCAATGCGCCGCGTCTCGCGCTCGGTCAGTTCATGTTCGAGCAAGGCCTCCAACAGCCGCTGCCCTGGCCAGCCCTCGCGGTCCGACTGCGCGCACAGGTCTGCCGCCAGCCGCTTGATCGTGGGCAGCCTCAGGTCGCCGAGCATCATCCCCAGGCGACCGCCCGAGGCGACTGCGGCGCCGCTCACAACGCCACCTCGATCAGCTCGTCGTAGGCGGCAAGCGTCGGCAGTTCCACCACCACATCGGGCACTTCGCTCGTTGTCGGTGCCAGCAGTTCGGTCAACGCGTGCAGGTCGGGCAACTGGTCGAGCTCGACCAACTGTTCGAGTTCATCGGCCAACTGCGCCTCGTGCCCGTCGGCGGCCAACACGAGCAGCCCGACCATCGTCTTGCATGCCTCGCGTTCGGGCCGTGCTGCGGCCAGCCGCTCCCACGTGCGGCGGTACACGGCACGCGGGAACACCGCGTCGCGCAGCACCCAGCGTGCGAAGGCGCCGGGCTTGCGCCGCAGCGCAGCCACCAGGTGCCGGTAGTCGATGTCGCGCGGGTGGCGCTGGCCGTCGCGGTGTGTCGCGCGTGGGCGCTCGAGCACGCACTGGCCGCCGAGCCAGCACTCGATGTGCTGGGCGTACTGGCGCACCATCAGCCGGTGACCGATGAGCTGGCTCGGGGCGCTGTACTGCGCACCCTTGACGGTGAAGATTGCGTACTTGCTCACCCGGGCCGGCAGCTCCTCATACTCGGCGGTGCGGCGCGTCGGCAGCGACTTGAGCATCGGGCGTTCAACGGCCAGGCGCTTGCTTGCGCGCACGTTGAAGCGCTGCACGATCTGGTCGACGAAGGCCTCGTAGCCGGGTCGATCGTCGAAGGCGCGGCTGCCACGCAAGCGCAGTGCCTGGTCGAGTGCGGTCTTGAGCGAGTCATGCCGCGACTCGATGGAGCCGTTCTCGTTGGACTGCCCCGGGTTGCAGCGGCTGGCGCGCATGCCGTAGTGGCGACACAGGTCGTCGTAGCGGCGGGTCAGCGTCTCTTGCTCGGCGAGGTTGTTGAAGGCGGCCGACAGGCTGTCCGTGCGGTGCTCCTCAGGTACGCCGCCGAGGCGCCACAGCGCAGCTTGCAGCCCGGCAGACAGCGCGATGAAGCTCTCGCCGCCGACGCTGACCTGGGCGTGCCGCCAGCCCGAGTGGGCCAGCGCGAACTGGTAAAGCCGGTGCGGGAACGCGGCGCCGCCGAGCTGAATGCCGAGTTCGTCGCAGACGGTGAAGTCCGACAGACCGAGCCGGCCGGGCGGGTGTTCCTGCGCGAAGTAAATGTCGCGCTCGGCGCCGTGCACGGCACGCCACTGGCGCAGGCGGCGTTGCAGGGTGCGCAGCACGCTACTGTCGTACCGGCCGGGGTGGCGGCGCTGCAGTTCTTCGAGCAGCGTAACGGCGTTGAGCAACGCGTCGGTGCGCAACAGCGGCACGACCTCGGCATCCCACACCTCGGTCAACGGGTCTTCGCGGGTGCGCCAACTTCGCACCGGACGCTGAGAGGGCAATGCGTCGGTGTCGTCTATGCGCCGCGCGCTGCGCTCGCTGATGCCGGCGCGGGCCGCGGCTGCGACCTGCGTGAGCGTGCTGCGATGTTGCTTGTACTTGTGCACTTGGTGGTCCGTGATCTTCTTGCCGGGCATGCCGCTCGCCTTCGATCTGTCGTCGAAAGACTCACGGTAGCCCCGCCTCCAGGACCCGCCCGGCGCAGGCATTCAACCGGCCAAGATAGTTGTCGTCGACCGGCCAAGGTAATTGTCGTCAACCA
>JANMTL010000125.1:0-1995 GCA_031390425.1 Rhizobacter sp. | reverse complement strand
TGAGGTCGATCACGCCGGTGAAGGTGTCTTCGGAGCCGATCGGCAGCACGATGGGCACCGGGTTCGCCATCAGGCGGGTCTTCATCTGGTCGTAGACCTTGTAGAAGTTCGCGCCGGTGCGGTCCATCTTGTTGACGAACGGCTCCGAAGACACCTTCACCGGCGTGATCGACCTCATCAAGATGAAAGCGATCATCTGGGACGAGGCCTCGCAGGGCATGAAGTTCGACTACCGCGAGATCCCGGCCGAGTTGCTGGCCGAGGCCAAGAAGTGGCGCGAGAACATGCTCGAAGCGGCGGCCGAGTCGTCCGAAGCGCTGATGAACAAATACCTGGACTCGGGCGATCTGTCCGAGGACGAGATCAAGCTCGGCATCCGCACGCGCACCATCGCCGCTGAAATTCAGCCGATGTTTTGCGGCTCGGCATTCAAGAACAAGGGCGTGCAACGCATGCTCGATGGCGTGATTGATTTCATGCCGTCGCCAGCCGACATCCCACCGGTGCCCGGCACCGACGACGACGACAAGCCGGTCGTGCGCTATCGCACCGACGAAGAGAAGTTCTCGGCCCTGGCCTTCAAGCTGATGACCGACCCGTATGTCGGACAGCTCACGTTCGTGCGCGTCTATTCGGGCGTGCTGAAGTCCGGCGATTCGGTCTACAACCCGATTCGTGGCAAGAAAGAGCGCATCGGCCGCATCTTGCAGATGCACGCCAACCAGCGCGAAGAAATCAAGGAAATTCTGGCTGGCGACATCGCGGCTTGCGTGGGCTTGAAGGACGTGACCACCGGCGAAACCCTGTGCGATCCGACATCGATCATCACGCTCGAAAGAATGGTTTTCCCGGAACCGGTGATTTCGCAGGCGGTCGAGCCGAAGACCAAGCCCGACCAGGAGAAGATGGGCATCGCCTTGGGTCGTCTGGCGCAGGAAGACCCGTCGTTCCGCGTCAAGACCGACGAAGAATCGGGCCAGACCATCATCTCCGGCATGGGCGAGTTGCACCTTGAAATCATCGTCGACCGCATGAAGCGCGAGTTCGGTGTTGAAGCCAACGTCGGCAAGCCGCAGGTCGCGTACCGCGAGACGATTCGCAAGCTGGTCTCCGATGTCGAAGGCAAGTTCGTGCGTCAGTCCGGCGGCAAGGGCCAGTACGGCCACGTCGTTCTGAAAATCGAGCCGCAGGAGCCGGGCAAGGGCTTCGAGTTCGTCGACGCAACCAAGGGCGGCGTGGTGCCGAAAGAGTTCATCCCGGCGGTCAAGAAGGGCGTCGAAGATTCGTTGCCGGCCGGCGTGCTGGCCGGCTATCCGGTCGTCGACGTGAAGGTCACGCTGACCTTCGGTTCGTACCACGAGGTCGATTCGAACGAAAACGCTTTCAAGATGGCGGCGTCGCTCGGTTTCAAGGACGGTTGCCGCAAGGCCAGCCCAGTGATTCTTGAGCCGATGATGGCGGTCGAGGTCGAAACGCCGGAAGACTACGCTGGCAGCGTGATGGGCGATCTGTCCTCACGCCGCGGCATGGTGCAAGGCATGGACGACATGCCCGGCGGTGGCAAGGTCATCAAGGCCGAAGTGCCGCTGTCGGAAATGTTCGGGTACTCGACCACGCTGCGGTCGATGTCGCAAGGTCGCGCCACCTACACGATGGAATTCAAGCACTACAGCGAGGCCCCGAAGAACGTGGCCGACGCGATCATCACCGCCAGGGGAAAGTGATCGCGTAGCGATCATCCCCGCGCAGGCGGGGATCCATCGCCGCACACAAATCACGCCGGTCTTCGATGGGGCACCGCCTGCTGCCAGTGGCTGGCGGAACCAGACCCCATCGGAAACCTTAAACCAGCCACTGGCACTGCTCTTTACTCGGAGAAATTGAAATGGCAAAAGGCAAATTTGAGCGGACCAAGCCGCACGTCAACGTGGGCACCATTGGGCACGTCGACCACGGCAAGACCACCTTGACCGCGGCGATCACCACCGTGCTCAG
>JANMTL010000108.1:0-4047 GCA_031390425.1 Rhizobacter sp. | reverse complement strand
GCACGCTGCCATTCGGGCTGGCCCGAGCTTTTCAACAACTCCACCGCCGCCACGAACAACGCGTTATCAGCCAGCGAGCTGAAGAACTGCGCTGCCATGATGGTGTAGAAACCTTTTTTCATTCGCTCGTGGCGCTCATGTCTTCACAAGCTCTCAGTCCGTGCATCGGCATCATGAAGCCGTGCCTCCGACGGGTCTCCTTGCGGCGCGGGTTATAGCACGCGGGGTGTTGCCCAATGGCCCGCAAAGGCGCTGCTCGGCAGGGCCTTGCAGAGGCCGTGCAGGACCGGTGCGCGCCATGCACGGCGTCGATTCGTTCGACGCTGCCTTCGCTGCGGCAGAATGGTTTTCATGCCGCGCCCCATCGAAGCCGTGATCCACACCGACGCCCTGGCGCACAACCTGCGCCGCGTCCGCGCGCAGGCGCCGGATGCCCGAGTTTGGGCCGTCGTCAAGGCGAACGCCTACGGCCACGGCATCGAACGCGCCTACCCCGGGTTGCTGGGCGCCGACGGTTTCGCGCTGCTCGACCTCGTCGAAGCACAACGCATCCGCGCGCTCGGCTGGCGCGGGCCGGTGCTGCTGCTCGAAGGCTGCTTCGACGCACGCGACCTCGAACTGTGTTCGCGCCTGAATCTGTGGCACACGGTGCACCGTGAAGCGCAGATCGACTGGTTGGCCGCGCACAAGACGCAGCAGCCACACCAGGTTTTTCTCAAGCTCAACAGCGGCATGAACCGGCTCGGCTTCGCCCCGGCCGCCTACCGCTCGGCGTGGTTGCGGCTGAGTGGGTTGACGCAGGTGGAGGGCATCACGCTGATGACGCACTTCGCCGATGCCGACCGAGCGGCCGAGACGGGTGCGGCCGGTGACGCCGCTGCGCCGCGCGGCATCGATCGTCAGCTGGCGGTGTTCGAGGCTGCGACGCGCGATCTGCCCGGCGACCGCTCGCTGTGCAACAGCGCGGCCATCTTGCGCCATGCACCGCACGACGCCACGGTGCGCGCCGACTGGGTGCGCCCCGGCATCGCGCTGTACGGCTCGGCCCCCGACTTCCCGGCGCGCAGCAGCGCCGACTGGGACCTGCAGCCGACGATGACGCTGCGCAGCGAACTCATCGCGACGCAAGACCTGCAGCCCGGCGACACGGTGGGCTACGGCAGCCGCTACACGGCCGATCGATCGCTGCGCATCGGCATCGTTGCCTGCGGCTACGCCGACGGCTACCCGCGCAGCGCGCCCACCGGCACGCCGGTGCGGGTGGGCGGCGTGCGATGCAGTTTGATCGGCCGCGTGTCGATGGACATGCTGACGGTCGATCTGACGCCGGCACCCGGCGCGCGCATCGGCAGCGAGGTCACGCTTTGGGGTTGCGGGCCGGGCGGCACGGTGCTGCCAATCGACGAGGTCGCGCACGCCGCCGGCACCGTCGGCTACGAGCTGTTGTGCGCGCTTGCGCAGCGTGTGCCGACGCATTCCGAGTGAAAGACGTTCACCGCCAAATCGCGCAATTCGAGCGCACGGTGCGCGCCGATCTGACGGCACGCCGCTGGCTGCGCTGGCATGCGGCGCTGCTCGGCGGGGTGTGCTTCATCGCCGCATGGGGCACCTCCGCAAGCCTGATGCATGCAGGCGTCGCGGCGCTGGCCCTGCGTTGGCCGCTGGCCCTCGGGGTTGCCTACGCCGTGTTCATCGGGCTGTTGTGGTGCTGGTGCCGTTGGCTGCTCTCGCGCGACGAGGCCGACGGCGATCCGGGGCTTGATGTCACGGGCACTGGCACGGGTTTCGGCGAGGGCGGCAACCCGCCCTTCCACTCGGGTGGGGGTGGCGATTTCGGCGGCGGCGGGGCCAGCGGGTCGTTCGGCGACGAGGCCGTCAGCGAGACGGCAAGTCAGGCCACCAGCGCAGTCTTCGACGCCGCGGCTTCGGCCGACGAAGGCATCGTCATCGCCGTGCCGTTGGCTATCGTCGTCGGCGTGGCGTTGATGGTCGCCAGCTCGCTCGGGTTCGTGGTGTTCGGGCTGTTCGGCGTCGAGGTGCTGCTCGGCGTGGCCGTTGAAATTGCGATCGCTTCAGCGGGGGGTGCGTTGGCCTATCGGGCGCGTCGTGAAGGCTGGCTGGCCCATGCGTTCAAGCACACGATCGGGCCTGCCGTGGTGCTGCTGTCGATCGTTGTGGCCTGCGGTGCCGCGATCGATCGTTGGATTCCCGAGGCCAACTCATTGCCGCAGGCATGGCGGCTGTGGCACCGATGACCCCGGGGGCCACGATGCGGCACATCGACGTCATTGCCAGCGAGGTCGAGATCACCGCGATTCGCGCCCAAGGAGCGGGCGGACAAAACGTCAACAAGGTGTCGAGCGCGGTGCACCTGCGCTACGACGTGCATGCGTCGTCGCTGCCCGATGACGTGAAGCAGCGGTTGCTGGCGCTGCGCGACCAGCGCATCACGGCCGACGGCGTGGTGGTCATCAAAGCGCAGACTTCGCGCAGCCAAGACGCCAACCGTGCCGACGCGCTGGCGCGCCTGCAGGAACTGATCGACAGCGTCGCCACACCGCCGCGCCTGCGCCGCGCAACGAAGCCGACCTACGGCTCGAAGCAGCGGCGGCTCGAGGGCAAAAACATCCGCGCGCAGATCAAGGCATCTCGAGGGAAGAACCACGATTGAGCCGCTGCCAGCGCGGCTGACGGCCGAGAGTGGATGTCCGATCCGGGCGCTTGTGCGCTTGTCGTATCGAAAACCCAGGACCTGCGGGCGGCAGACGAACCTGTGCTTTTGTCAGACCCAATGCGCTCGGAGCGCCGGGACGGTACCGCTGTTTAATGCGGCAGCCGTACCGGAACCCTCGTATTCAATGCGCGCGAGCTGACCTTCACCGCACCCAAGACAGCGAACTCACCAACCGTTCGCTGCCCTACCGCCTTCACGCAGCCGCAGGGCGCGGCGCACTACTTTTTTCCGGCGAAGGCGTGCCGCCACTCCCATCGGCAACAGCCCGGCCAACAACAGCGGCAACGCGGCTGGCAGCGGCACCGGTGTCAGCACCTCCGCGCTCCCTGCGCCCCCCTCTTGGTTGACGAAGCTGGCGCTGTCTCCATTGGCGAAGCTCTGAACGTGAAGACCGACCCGCAGCGCATTGACGCCGATCGGGTCTTGCAGGTCACCTTCGAGCGCCTGGATCAGGTTGAAAAACGTCGTGCCCGCTTTCAAATTAAACAGCACCCACAGGTGTTCTCCGGGATTGACGCCATTCGGCTGCACCGGGGGATTCGAATCGGCACTGAATCCGGCCGTGGTCTCGAATCCGATGGTGTTGCCCCCGGGCAAGTTGCCTGGACTTGCGATCTGCGAAAAATCCACACCGCCTCCAGCGGGGGCGACCTGAGCGATGCTCAGCAAGGTGCCGTCATCGAAATACACATCGGTGATCGACGAGGCGTTCGGTCCGAGGTTGCGGAAAACAAACAGCGCCTGGCTGGAGGCCAGCGCAGTACCGTCGGTCCAGGTGTCGCGAACATCGAGCCGCAACTGCGCGCCGCCGGTGGCCACGTTGGCGGCGGTCGCGCCGGCCGTGATGCTGCTGAAGCTGTAGGTCACCAGCGCCGCCTGCGCGGACCCGGTCAGCACCAGCAGACCCCCTAAAAATGTAGAAATCCATCGAGTCATGACATCTCCTTTCAATGACATACGTCGTCCTTTGCACAGGATTACGTTGTATCGGCACTGTGTGACTGCCGTTTGGCTGAAAGCTGAGCACGCATGGGTCGAACGGACTAACCCCACGCCGCCCGACACATCCACCCATTCGCAACCCAACGGGTGACGACAGACGCGTGAAGCCGCGGAGTCAGCCCCGCTACAGTCGTTGCATGCCGAAACCCAAGTCGCTCTACACCTGCACCGAATGCGGCGGCACCAGTCCGAAGTGGCTGGGCCGCTGCCCGGCCTGCGAGGCCTGGAACACGCTGGTCGAGTCGGTCGCCGAAAGTCCCGGGCCGAAGCATCGCTACCAGTCACTTGCTGGCGCGCTGCCGGTGGCGACG
>JANMTL010000084.1:0-1636 GCA_031390425.1 Rhizobacter sp. | reverse complement strand
CCCGACGCGCCCACCGTCATCGACGACCTGCTGACGCGCTACATCGAAGCGCTGGTCTACCAGGGCGTGGCCGAGAACATGGCCAGCGAGCAGAGCGCGCGCATGGTGGCGATGAAGTCGGCCACCGACAACGCCGGCACGCTGATCGGCGAGCTCAAGCTCATCTACAACAAGACCCGGCAGGCCTCGATCACGAAGGAACTGTCCGAGATCGTCAGCGGCGCTGCTGCCATCTCGGGCTGACCCCTTTGCGGCCACCACTGCCACCGAATCCGAATTCAGTTTCAAGGACCACACACATGTCAGCTACCCAACTCGCCCAAGGCAAGATCGTCCAGTGCATCGGCGCCGTGGTGGACGTCGAGTTCCCGCGCAACTCGATGCCGCGCATCTATGACGCGCTGAAGCTCGACGGCACCGCGCTGACGCTGGAAGTGCAGCAGCAGCTGGGCGACGGCGTCGTGCGCACCATCGCGCTGGGTTCGTCCGACGGCCTGCGCCGCGGTCTGATGGTCAGCAACACCGGCGCCGGCATCACCGTGCCGGTGGGCACCGCGACGCTCGGCCGCATCATGGACGTGCTCGGAAACCCCATCGACGAACGCGGCCCCGTGGACCAGACGCTGACGGCGCAGATCCACCGCAAGGCCCCGGCTTATGACGAGCTGAGCCCGTCGCAGGAACTGCTGGAAACCGGCATCAAGGTGATCGACCTGATCTGCCCGTTTGCCAAGGGCGGCAAGGTGGGCCTGTTCGGCGGCGCCGGCGTCGGCAAAACCGTGAACATGATGGAGCTCATCAACAACATCGCCAAGGCGCACAGCGGCTTGTCGGTGTTCGCCGGCGTGGGCGAGCGCACCCGCGAGGGCAACGACTTCTATCACGAGATGGCCGACTCGGGCGTCGTCAACCTCGAGAAGCTCGAAGAGTCCAAGGTCGCCATGGTCTACGGCCAGATGAACGAGCCCCCGGGCAACCGTCTTCGCGTCGCGCTGACCGGCCTGACGATTGCGGAAAGTTTCCGGGACGAGGGCCGCGACGTGCTGTTCTTCGTCGACAACATCTACCGCTACACGCTGGCCGGCACGGAAGTTTCTGCACTGCTGGGCCGCATGCCTTCCGCCGTGGGCTACCAGCCGACGCTGGCCGAAGAAATGGGCCGCCTGCAAGAGCGCATCACCTCCACCAAGGTCGTCTCGATCACCTCGATCCAGGCCGTGTACGTGCCGGCGGACGACCTGACTGACCCGTCGCCGGCGACCACCTTCGCGCACTTGGACGCCACCGTGGTGCTGAGCCGCGACATCGCCTCGCTGGGCATCTACCCCGCCGTCGACCCGCTGGACAGCAACAGCCGCCAGGTCGACCCGAACGTGGTCGGTGAAGAGCACTACACCACCACGCGCGCGGTGCAGCAGACGCTGCAGCGCTACAAGGAACTGCGCGACATCATCGCCATCCTGGGCATGGACGAGCTGAGCCCCGAAGACAAGCTGGCCGTGGCCCGCGCACGCAAGATCCAGCGTTTCCTGAGCCAGCCATTCCACGTTGCCGAAGTGTTCACCGGCAGCCCGGGCAAGTACGTGCCGCTGAAGGAAACGATCCGCGGCTTCAAGATGATCGTCGCCGGTGAATG
>JANMTL010000081.1:0-7100 GCA_031390425.1 Rhizobacter sp. | reverse complement strand
ATGAAGACGATCGGCCGACGCCCTTCGATTTCGGCCGCGTGGTTGATCTCGCGCATCACCTGGTGCGCTTTGTCGACGGTGTCGATGAACGGGCGGCGCACGTGGTGCGGCCGGATCGAGAACTGGTTCAGGATCGAGTTGCCGAAGGTCTCGGCGGTGATGCCGGTGCCGTCGGAAACGAAGAAGACGGTGCGGTTGGGCATGTCTGCACGGCTCGTGGGTGGTGGACCAGCCGCATCATAGGCAATCACCCGTAAACTCGATTTGAACGTTCTGCCCACCTCCATGCCAACCGCACCACTGCCGCTCGACATCGCTGAATGCGCAGTGCGGCGTGCAGTGCCATCGCCCTCGAAGCCTCGCTCGGGCCCGCCATGCGTGTCGCAGGACGCACCGGTTTTTTCACATCACGGAGTTCTTTCATGTCAACCCAGAACCTGGCGACCGCCCTGGTCGTGCCGTTTGAAGAATTGAGGATGTCCGACGTCGAGTCGGTGGGCGGCAAGAACGCCTCGCTCGGCGAGATGATCAGCCAACTGGCTGCTTCGGGCGTGCGGGTGCCCGGCGGGTTTGCGACCACCGCGCAGGCATTCCGGCAGTTCCTGGCACACAACGGCTTGGCCACGAAGATCGAGAACCGCCTGGCAACGCTGAACACCGACGACGTGCGGGCGCTGGCCGAAGCCGGTGGGCAGATTCGGCAGTGGATCGAAGAGACGCCGTTTCCCGCCGACCTCGACAGCGCGATCCGCAGCCAGTTCGCAACGCTCGCCGCCAACAACCCGGGCGCATCGTTCGCAGTGCGTTCGTCGGCCACCGCCGAAGACCTGCCCGACGCCAGCTTCGCCGGCCAGCAGGAAACCTTCCTCAACGTGGTCGGCATCGACACCGTGCTGCACAAAATGAAGGAGGTGTTCGCCAGCCTCTACAACGACCGCGCGATCAGCTACCGCGTGCACAAGGGCTTCGCGCATGCCGACGTGGCGCTGTCGGCCGGCGTGCAGCGCATGGTGCGCTCGGACCTCGGCGCGGCCGGGGTGATGTTCACGATCGACACCGAAAGCGGCTTCAAGGAGGTGGTGTTCATCACCTCCAGCTACGGCCTGGGCGAAACCGTGGTGCAAGGTGCCGTCAACCCCGACGAGTTCTATGTCCACAAGCCGACGCTGCGCTCCGGCAAGCCGGCCATCATCCGGCGCAACCTCGGCTCGAAACTCATCAAGATGGAGTTCGCCAGCGACGCCGAGCGCGTCGCATCGGGCAAGCTGGTCTCCACCGTCGACACCGCGCCCGAGCAGCGCAACCGCTACTCGCTCACCGATGCCGACGTGACGGGTCTGGCGCAGTACGCGCTGATCATCGAGCAGCACTACGGCCGCGCCATGGACATCGAGTGGGGCAAGGACGGCAGCGACGGCAAGCTCTACATCCTGCAGGCACGTCCGGAGACGGTGAAGAGCCAGCAAGAGGGCAAGGTCGAACAGCGCTACAAGCTCAAGTCCACCGGCACCGTGCTCGCTGAAGGCCGCGCGATCGGCCAGAAGATCGGCACCGGCCCGGTGCGCATCGTGCACAGCCTGGCCGACATGGACACGGTGCAGCCGGGCGACGTGCTGGTCACGGACATGACCGATCCGAACTGGGAGCCGGTGATGAAGCGCGCCAGCGCGATCGTCACCAACCGCGGCGGGCGCACTTGCCACGCGGCCATCATCGCGCGCGAACTCGGCGTGCCGGCGGTGGTCGGCTGCGGCGATGCGACCGAGGTGCTGCAGCCCGGTGCACTGGTGACCGTGGCTTGCTCGGAAGGCGACACCGGCTACATCTACGACGGCCTGCTGGAGACCGAGATCAGCGACGTGGTGCGCGGCGAACTGCCGTACTGCCCGATCAAGATCATGATGAACGTGGGCAATCCCCAGCTCGCGTTCGACTTCGCGCAGATGCCCAACAGCGGCGTCGGTCTGGCGCGGCTCGAGTTCATCATCAACAACAACATCGGGGTGCACCCGAAGGCGATCCTCGACTACCCGCACATCGATGCCGACCTGAAGAAGGCGGTCGAGTCGGTGGCGCGCGGTCACGCGTCGCCACGCGCGTTTTATGTCGACAAGCTGGTCGAAGGCGTCGCGACGATTGCGGCAGCATTCTGGCCCAAGCCGGTGATCGTGCGATTGAGTGACTTCAAGAGCAACGAATACCGCAAGCTGATCGGTGGCTCACGCTATGAGCCTGAGGAAGAGAACCCGATGCTCGGCTTCCGCGGCGCATCGCGCTACGTCAGCGAGGAGTTCGGTGAGGCCTTCGCGATGGAGTGCGAAGCGCTCAAGCGGGTGCGCAACGACATGGGTCTCACCAACGTCGAAATCATGATCCCGTTCGTGCGCACGCTGGGCCAGGCCCAACGGGTGACCGAGATGCTGGCCGAGCGCGGCTTGAAGCGCGCCGCACTCGGCGGCAGCGACGGCCTGCGCATCATCATGATGTGCGAGGTGCCGAGCAACGCGATCCTGGCCGAGCAGTTCCTCGAACACTTCGACGGCATGTCGATCGGCTCGAACGACCTGACGCAGCTCACGCTGGGCCTCGACCGCGACTCAGGCATGGCGTTGCTGGCGCGCGATTTCGACGAGCGCGACCCCGCGGTCAAGGCCTTGATTTCACGCGCCATCGCCGCTTGCCGTGCAGTAGGCAAATACATCGGCATCTGCGGCCAGGGGCCGAGCGATCACCCCGACTTCGCCGACTGGCTGGCCGACGAAGGAATCGTGTCGATCTCGCTCAACCCCGACACCGTGGTCGAGACGTGGAAGCGGCTGGCCCAGCGCTGATTTTTTTCCGTCGCCCCGCTGAGAAGCGGGTTGGGTGAGGGGCTGGCGCGGATCAATGATTGATGGCCTTGAGGCCGCGAAGCTCAGTGTTGGTGCTGCGTCCGCTGGCGCGGCCTTGTGCGATGTCGATCGCTGCCCGAGGGCGGGTCAGCACATCGGGCGCCGACCTTGCGGCACGGCGCAGCTTCTTGCGTCTGCTTCCGTCGGACGCGGACGCGGGCTCGGAATTCCATTCACAACAGCTACCGGTTTAGGGCAACGCTGAACAAGTCCGCGCCGTGCGCGGCGGAGTCTTTGCGGGATGAGGCGCAAGGCGCGAAGCCGGGGTCGGGCTCTCTGCCCGCCCCCGGCTTCGGAACGAAGCGCATCGCCCGCAAAGGCCCGCCCCCACAGGGGTTCGGCCCAAAACGGGCGATTTGCGCACCAAGTCGCTTGCGTGTGCCTTCGGGCACACGACGCGCAACGTTGGCGCACAACTCACTCCGTTTTGGACTCGAACGCGCAGGGCGGGGACTTGTTCAGCGTTGCCTTAGGCTTTCGGCGCGGCCACATTCACCATCCACGGCACAGCGAATGGGTCGGTCAGCATGCCGAATGAAAACGTCCAAAACGATTTCATCAGGGGCATGGTGACCTTGCCGCCCTGACCCAGCGCCGCGAACACCCGTTTGGCCTCGGCGTCGTCAGCCACCTCGATCAAAAGCGTCATGCCTTTGAACTGGGCCGTGGCCTCGCCCATGCCGTCGTCGAAAACGCTGGAGTTCAACCGACTTAAGAACCGATCTGCGGGTCGTGTCCCCAGTTCATCAACGCGTACCGCCAACGGGTTTTGCGGGTGTCGCCGTCGGGCCGCTGTGCGAGGTGGCGGTGGATGTAGCCGATGACTTTGCGCGCGTGGGCCAGGTCATCACTGGTGAAATCGGCGTGCGGCTTGTTCAGCAACACGACAATTTTCTTGCCCGAATCGTGGCCGACCGATTCGGCAGCTTCGCTGGCTTTGAAGCCGACAGCTTTGGAATCCGCCGTGGTCAGCCATGCGGCCAACGTCTTGGCCGACATGTTCACCGCCTGCTTGAATTCTGCGATCGCCGCAGTGGCTTCGCCGCTGCTCGCTTCACTGCCGCTCACTTGGTTTTTGCCCGCTTCAACGCAGCGGGCTTGTGCGCCGCGACCTGCCCGGTGCCCGCGCTTTCCACCAGCCATTGCGGGTTGTCAGGCGACGCTGCCACGTGGTGGGTTTTGATGTCCGTCGGCGCGGTCAGCTTTTTCTTGACGACGCCTTTGACCTTGCCTTGGGCGCTGCTCCAGCTGACTTTGTCGCCCGGCTTCAAGTCGGTGGTCGCCATGAGGTTTCCTTTCGTCGGCCGGCAAGTCGTCAGCCAGTGACCGATGCGCCGTGTCCACAAGGTTTCGCAGGGCCTATCAGCACTGCTTGCCGACTTTGTAGTGCAGCGTTCGGGCGTGCGTCTGTTCGACAGCACACACAGATCATGGTGTGCAGCCCGTCAGAAATGCATTCCGTTACTCGCGGCTTGCACTGACGAAGATCGTCAGTGCGGTCAGCTCGACAGTGCCTCAGCCGCCCCGCTGCAGGCTGCTCACACCAGCCCGTCGAATGGCAGCACGTCGACCCAACCACCAGCCTCGACGTTGCCCTGCTCGTGGTGCAGCACCACCAACCCATTGGCCACGCTCATGCTGCGCAGGATGCCTGAGCCTTGCGAGCCGGTGATGGCGACTTGCAGGCTGCCGTCGGCCTTCTGGCGGACGATGCCGCGCTGGTACTCGGTGCGGCCCGGCTTCTTGCGGATGGGCTCGGTGGTGGCGGCTTTCAGCATCGACAGCGGGCTCGGTGCGGCGCCGCTCATCGCCAGCAGCGCGTCGCGCACGAAGGCGTAAAAAGTCACCATCACCGCCACCGGGTTGCCGGGCAGGCCGAACAAAATCGCTTGCCGACCCTGGCTCTCGATGCGGCCGATCGCCATCGGCCGACCGGGGCGCATCGCGATCTTCCAGAACAGCACGTCGCCCAGCTTGGCCATCACCTGCTTGGTGTGGTCGGCCTCGCCGACGCTGACGCCGCCCGAGGTGATCACGGCATCGGCGTTCTCGGCGGCCGCGCGGAATGCGGCTTCCAGCGCCGCAGGATCGTCGGGCACCACGCCCATGTCGATCACCTCGACGCCGAGGCGCTGCAGCATGCCCCACAGCGTGTAGCGGTTGCTGTCGTAGACGCAGCCTTCGTCCAGCGGCTCGCCGACCGAGCGCAGCTCGTCGCCGGTGGAAAAAAACGCCACGCGCAGGCGCCGGAACACCGGCACCTCGGCGCGGCCGAGCGAGGCCATCAGACCGAGGTCAGCGGGACGCAAGATGCGCCCCGCTTGCAAGGCGGGCTCGCCGAGTCGCAGGTCTTCGCCGGCCAGGCGGCGGTTGTCGCCGGCCTGCACGATGCCGGGCGGCACCGTCACGCTGCCGTCGGCGCCGAGCTGCACGAATTCCTGCGGCACGACCGTGTCGAAGCCCGCCGGCATCACCGCGCCGGTCATGATGCGCACGCACTGGCCGGTGGCTGCGGTGCCCTCGAAAGCGACACCCGCGAAGCTGGTACCGGCCACGCCGAACGTGCTGGGCGCGGTCGCCGAGAGATCTGCCGAGCGCAGCGCGTAGCCGTCCATCGCCGAGTTGTCGCTCGCCGGCACATTGATCGGCGAGACGATGTCGCGCGCCAGCACACGGCCGAGTGCGCTGCGCAGCGCGAGGCTTTCGACCGCATCGACGCGAGGCACCAGCCGCGCGATGAATTCCTGCGCCTTCGCTACAGGCAGCGCGCTCGCGTCGTAACCGCTGAGTTGCGCGGCGATGTCTTGCAGTCGGGTCATGATCGGCTTTGCGGAATCGGGGTCGTCTGCAACTGTTGCAGCTCTTGCAGCGTGTTGGCGTTGGCGAACGCAGACTCGTCGTCGAACACCACCGTGGCGCAGCGATGCAGCGCCGTCCAGCGGTCGATCTTGCGCTGGCCGCTGTGGGTGAACGCGACCAGACTTTCCATCAGGCTGGACTCCATCAGGCAGAACACCGGCTGCACCTGCACGCTGCCGTCGGGGTCGCCTGCCAGAGCGCGCGTCGCGGCCATCGCGATGCGCGCGTCATGCGCGATCAGTGCAGCGGCGAGGCGCGCCACCAGATCGGTCGGAAAGTTCGGCGTGTCGCAGGGCACGGTGACCAGGTACGGCGTTTCGCAATGTTCGAGGCCAGCGAGGAACCCGGCCAGCGGCCCCGGATAGTCGGCGATCGCATCGGGCCACACCGGCACGCCGAACGAGTCGTAGGCACCGAGGTTGCGGTTCGCATTGATCATCACGTGGCCGACTTGCGGGGCAAGCCGCAACATCGCATGCAGCGCCAGCGGGATGCCGAGGTGGTTTTGCAAGCCCTTGTCGATCCCGCCCATCCGGCTGCCCCGGCCGCCGGCCAGGATGAGGCCGGTGATGTGTTCAGTGGGGATCATTGGATTTAGAACCTGTCGATTGGGGAGTGGGGTGGGTCGTCAGCAATGACCATGCAGGCGATCGGATCAAGGCTTATCAGGAAGGTTTCGGAACATGCTTCCAGCGGGCGCGATTGCATCGGTAATACCCTCCCGAAGCTCTACTTGTACTTTGCGGCCGACTACGGTGACGATGGGCTTGTCGAGTGTTGCTCGCTTCGCATGTGCAAATTCGACCTGAAGATTTGACTCGGAACCCCACCGTAGATTCGCACCGTACGCTCTGTCATTTCGCGTTGCGCCGTACAAAAATGCAGACAGGGTGCCGGGCCCCTTAACGCCACGAGGAACGAGCGACACCTCGTAGCCGAAGCTCACAGTCGCACCGCCACTCGTTTCAACCAGCACAGCGTCGATATCACCGAGTGGAGAAGTAACGCGCGCGACCTCGTCTTTTGAAACATCGGAGCTGATGAGAACCACGATTGCCACGACAAGGATCGCGCAAATGCTTGCTGCGGCAATCAGTATCCACATGAGTACGCGAAGCGCGAGTCGCACGAGGCTCAGCCACCGATGTAATGCATCTCGACCCGCTTCGGCGCAGCACCATCGAGCGCAGCTGCAGCCTCACCCCCCAACGCCCGCAACTCCGAATACCGATCCCCCCGCTGCTGCCATACCAACCCGACCGCGCCAGCGATCTCCAGATCACTCGCCCCACCGCGCAGCAGCGCGCGCAGGTCGTGTCCGTGGTTCGCGAACAGGCACAAAAACAGCTT
>JANMTL010000062.1:0-6317 GCA_031390425.1 Rhizobacter sp. | reverse complement strand
GGCCTTCACGCCCTGGGCGTCGAGTTCCTTCAGCTTCAAGGTCACCGCGCGCAGCACGTTGGTGTTCATGCCGCCGCAGGCAAGCTGAGCGCCGTCTACCTTTGTTACACCGGCTTCATCAACACGATGAAGCAGGAGCCGCTGGTGCAGCAGTTGCTGCCGCTGTCGGCGCAGAGCCTCTCGGTGGACACACCTGTGGGCGCGGGCAAGTACGGCTGGGACTACCTCTACGAACCCGACGCCGAGACGGTGATCGACGAGCTGTTGTTGCGCTACACCGAAGCGCTGGTCTACCAGGCAGTCGCCGAAAACATGGCGTCCGAGCAATCGGCGCGCATGGTGGCGATGAAGTCCGCCACCGACAACGCCGGCTCGGTGATCGGCGAACTCAAGCTCATCTACAACAAGACGCGCCAGGCGGCGATCACCAAAGAACTGTCTGAGATCGTTGCGGGAGCCGCTGCTGTTTGATCAGCGCGCCCGCCGATTGCAGAACCCCAGAATTCGTTTTTTCTAAGGATACGAACATGTCCGCAGTGGCTACAGAAGGCAAGATCGTCCAATGCATCGGCGCGGTGGTCGACGTTGAATTTCCCCGCAACGCGATGCCGAAGATCTATGACGCGCTGAAGCTCGACAGCCTGGGCCTGACCCTCGAAGTCCAGCAGCAGTTGGGCGACGGCGTGGTGCGCACCATTGCGCTGGGTTCGTCCGATGGCTTGCGCCGCGGTCTGCTGGTGAAGAACACCCAGAACCCGATCACCGTGCCGGTGGGTCGCGCGACCTTGGGCCGCATCATGGACGTGCTCGGTTCGCCGATCGACGAGCGTGGCCCGGTCAGCCAGGAGTTGACCGCTTCGATCCACCGCAAACCGCCGGCCTACGACGAGTTGAGCCCGTCGCAAGACCTGCTGGAAACCGGCATCAAGGTGATCGATTTGGTGTGCCCGTTCGCCAAAGGCGGCAAGGTGGGTCTGTTCGGCGGTGCCGGTGTCGGCAAGACCGTGAACATGATGGAACTCATCAACAACATCGCGAAGGCGCACAGCGGCCTGTCGGTGTTTGCGGGCGTCGGCGAACGCACGCGCGAGGGCAACGATTTCTATCACGAGATGGCCGATTCGGGCGTCGTGAACCTGGAGAACCTGCCGGAGTCGAAGGTCGCGATGGTTTACGGCCAGATGAACGAGCCGCCGGGCAACCGCCTGCGCGTGGCACTCACCGGCCTGACGATCGCCGAGTCGTTCCGCGACGAAGGCAAGGACGTGCTGTTCTTCGTCGACAACATCTACCGCTACACGCTGGCCGGCACCGAAGTGTCCGCACTGCTGGGTCGCATGCCTTCCGCCGTGGGCTACCAGCCGACTCTGGCCGAGGAAATGGGCAGACTGCAGGAGCGGATCACATCGACCAAAGTCGGCTCGATCACGTCGATCCAGGCCGTCTACGTGCCAGCCGATGACCTGACCGACCCGTCGCCGGCGACCACCTTCGCTCACTTGGACTCGACCGTGGTGCTGTCGCGCGATATCGCGTCGCTCGGCATCTACCCGGCGGTCGACCCGCTCGACTCGACCTCGCGTCAGCTCGACCCGAACGTCGTCGGCGAAGACCACTACAACACCGCCCGCGCGGTGCAGGGCACGCTGCAGCGCTACAAGGAACTGCGCGACATCATCGCGATTCTGGGCATGGACGAGTTGGCGCCGGAAGACAAACTGGCCGTGTCTCGCGCCCGGAAAATCCAGCGTTTCTTGAGCCAGCCGTTCCACGTGGCCGAGGTGTTCACCGGATCGCCAGGCAAGTATGTGCCGCTGAAAGAAACCATTCGGGGCTTCAAGATGATCGTCTCCGGCGAATGCGACAGCCTGCCGGAACAGGCTTTCTACATGGTCGGCACCATCGACGAGGCCTTCGAAAAGGCGAAGAAGATTCAGTAACCGGCGCAGACGGGCGGCAGGCGACGTTGTCATCCTCGCCGTACACCTGTACGGCTGCCGGTGACGCCTAGCCTGACACCCGGCTGCTTGGTTCTTGAACCTTCTTCACACGTTTAGGAAATTGCTATGGCCACGCTTCACGTAGACGTCGTATCCGCCGAAGAGATGATTTTTTCCGGTGAGGCCAAGTTCGTCGCCTTGCCGGGTGAAGAGGGCGAGTTGGGCATTTATCCGCGACACACGCCGCTGATCACCCGCATCAAGCCGGGTGCGGTGCGCATCGTTCGCGCCGACAACGACGTTGAGGAATTCGTCTTCGTCGCAGGCGGCATCCTCGAAGTGCAGCCGGGCACCGTGACCGTGCTGGCCGACACCGCGATTCGCGGTAAGGACCTGGACGAAGCGAAGGCGACCGAGGCCAAGCAGCGCGCCGAAGAAGCGATGAAGAACGCCAAGAGCGACATCGACTTCGCGAAAGCCCAGGGCGAGTTCGCAGCGATGGCGGCTCAAATCGCGGCGTTGCGAAAATTCCGCAAGAAGTAAGGCAGGCGCTGCCGCATCTAGAAATACCGCCCACCGTGGCGGGTTTTTTTTGCCCCTTTGCCGCTCCGGGGAGAGCGTTGGAAGCGAAGAGGGCCGTTCGAGTCGCAGGTGAGACGCGCCCACGCAGCGAATCCGGCTTGCAAGGCAGGCCGCGCACTGCCAGTGAGGCGCTGTTTGCGCTGTGCGGCACCGCGGCCGCCACTCGCTGCCCTCCCCCGGCGGAAGAGGCAGCCACCAGACAACGCGCGCAGCCTCAGCGAATGTCGGGACGATCCGGCAGTTCGTTCGCGTTCGCTGCCGACGGGTCGGCTGGGAAATGCAGTGTCAGCAGGACGCCGACCCGATCGACCGCGCCCTGCAGGCCACCCGCGTAGTCGCTGCGTTTGAACGCCGCGCCCATCGCGTCCGATATCTCCTGCCAGGTCGTCGCAGGCACCCGCTGCGTGATGCCTCGATCGGCAACGATCTCGATGCGGTGCTCGGCCAGCAGCAGGTAGATCAGCACGCCGTTGTTGCACTCGGTGTCCCAGACGCGCAGCTTGCCGAACATCGAAATCGCGCGCTCACGGGCGGTGGCGCGGCGCCACAGGTAGCCGAGCGGCAGACCGGCTTCGACGCAAACGCGCACCTCGCCGGTGTGCCTCCGCTCGTTCGCAGCGACGTGCTCTTCGATGCCGCGCAGGCCGCCCTCACCGAGCGCACGTTGCGCGTCGGTCTCGTCGAGCCAGCGGTGCTTGAGGATGCGGATCAGCATGTTCATTGGTGTCTCGTCAATCGCTGCCCGTGCTCACCAGTCGCCGGAGGCACCGCCCCCGCCGAAATCGCCGCCGCCGCCGGAGCTGAAACCACCGCCCCCACCACCGCCGCCCCAACCGCCGCCGCCACCCCAGATGATCGGCGGGATCACGCCCCCGCTGCTGCCGCCGCCGAGTCCGCCACGCCGCGCTGCGCCGACCCCGAAGATTCCCACCAGCACCAGAGCCGCCATGCCGGCCGCACCGGCCAGCAGCAGGCTGGTGGTGAGCCACCAGCCGACGCCGCCCGCCACGCCGCCGGTGACCAGCGAGCCCAGCTTGCGGCCCATGACCTTGGTCAGCATGGCGCCGACCACCGGCACGGCGACGAAAAAGAAGATGGCGAGCGCTTCCAGGTTCAACCCGTTGTTGCCACCACCGCGCGCGTCGGGCTGTGTCGGTGCGGGCAGCGCCTCGCCGCGGATGCGCGCGGCGAGCTGATCGACCGCTGCGGTCAACCCGCCTGCGTAATCGCCCGCCCGAAAAGCGGGTGTGATCTGCGCATCGATGATGCGTTTGGCAGCCAGGTCGGGGATGGCGCCTTCGAGTGTTTTGGCCACTTCGATGCGCACTTTTCGGTCGGTCTTCGCGACGACGATGAGCAGTCCATCACCGACCTCGCGGCGGCCGATCTTCCAGGCGTCGGCCACGCGCTGGCTGTAGGCAGCGATGTCTTCGGGTGCGCTGCTCGGCACCAGCAGCACGACGATCTGGCTGCCGGTCTGCTGCTCGATCGCGACCAGCCGGGCGATCAGCGCGGTGCGCTGTGCGTCATCGAGCGTCGCCGTCTGGTCGATCACCTGCTCCGCCAGCGGCGGCACCGGCAGCAGATCCTGCGCGCGTGCCGCCCTCGCGGTGAACAGCAGCGCCAGCACCCACAGCAGCACCGTCGCGATCTGCACCCAGCGCGTCGGGTCGAACCCGCAATGCGAGCGCCCGCAGGCGCCGCCGTTGCTGTGCATGGTCAGGCGACCGATATCGAAAGCGGGCGGCTGGTCAGCGGCATCACTTCGACGCCGGCTTGTCGAAATTCACCGACGGGGGCTTCGAGATCTCGGCTTCGTTTTGCACCGTGAAGCTCGGCTTGACGGTGTAGCCGAAGACCATCGCGGTCAGGTTGTTCGGGAAGCTGCGCGCTAGCACGTTGTAATCGGCGACCGTCTTGATGTAGCGGTTGCGCGCTACGGTCACCCGGTTCTCGGTGCCTTCGAGCTGCACCCGCAAATCCTGAAAACCCTGGTTCGCCTTCAGGTTCGGATACTGCTCGGCCACCACCATCAGGCGACTCAATGCGCCGGTCAGCTCGCCTTGCGCCGCCTGGAATTTCTGGAACGCCGCCGGGTCGTTGATCAGCTCCGGCGTGGCCTGGATGCTGGTCGCCTTGGAGCGTGCCTCGATCACCTTGGTCAGCGTCTCCTGTTCGAAATTGGCCTCGCCCTTGACGGTGGAGACGATGTTCGGGATCAGGTCGGCGCGCCGTTGGTATTGGTTCAGCACCTCGGCCCAGCTCGCCTTGACCTGCTCGTCGAGGGTTTGAAATTGGTTGTAGCCGCAGCCGCTCAAGGCGAGCGTTGCGGTCAGGGCCAGGGCGGCCAGCCAGAGTCTGCGCAGCATGGGAGTGCTCCTCGGAATGGGGGTGCCGCATGCTACTGCCCGGCTGTGTCGAGCAGCCGTGCTGCGGCGATCTGAATCTTTACTCGATCGGCAGAAAACCCTCGATCGACAAGTACCGCTCGCCGGTGTCGTAGTTGAAACCGAGCACGACCGCACCCGGCGGCAGCTCGGGCAGCTTTTGCGCAATCGCCGCCAGCGTGGCGCCCGATGAAATGCCGACCAGCATGCCTTCCTCGCGGGCGCATCGGCGGGCCATTTCGCGGGCCGCTTCGGCTTCGACCTGGATCGTGCCGTCGAGCAGATCGGTGTGCAGGTTCTTCGGGATGAAGCCCGCGCCGATGCCTTGGATCGGGTGCGGTGCCGGCTTGCCGCCGCTGATCACCGGGCTGGCGGACGGCTCGACCGCATACACCTTCAGCCGGGGCCACTTGGCTTTGAGTACTTGCGCGCAGCCGGTGAGGTGGCCGCCGGTGCCGACGCCGGTGATCAGCGCGTCGAGGCCTTCGGGAAAATCGTTGGCAATCTCGATCGCGGTGGTGCGCGCATGCACCTCGATGTTGGCCGGGTTCTCGAACTGCTGCGGCATCCACGACTTGGGCGTCGTGGCAACCAGTTCGGTCGCGCGGGCGATCGCGCCGTTCATGCCTTTTTCGCGCGGCGTCAGCTCGAAGGTGGCGCCGTACGCCAGCATCAGGCGGCGCCGCTCGATGCTCATGCTCTCGGGCATCACCAGCACCAGCTTGTAGCCCTTGACCGCCGCGACCATCGCCAGCCCGACGCCGGTGTTGCCGGAGGTCGGCTCGATGATGGTCGAGCCCGGAACCAGCGCGCCCGAGGCTTCGGCCGCCTCGATCATGGCGAGTGCGATGCGGTCCTTGATCGAGCCGCCGGGGTTGCTGCGCTCGCTTTTGATGTAGACCTGCGCACTCGCGCCGAACAGGCGGTTGATGCGGATGTGCGGCGTGTCGCCGATGGTCGCAAGGATGGTGTCGGCGCGCATGGTCGGCTCCTGTGGGTCGGGCGTTTTCCCGGGGCGGAAACGAAAACTCCTAGAAATTATGAGCGTGATAATTCGCTCGATGTACGCCCCCCTACAAAACGACAGTTTTCTGCGCGCCTGTCTGCGCCAACCCACCGACCACACCCCCGTCTGGCTGATGCGCCAGGCGGGTCGCTACTTGCCGGAATACCGCGCCACCCGCGCGAAGGCCGGCAGCTTCATGGGTCTGGCCACCAACACCGACTACGCGACCGAAGTCACCTTGCAACCGCTGGAGCGCTACGCGTTGGATGCGGCGATTTTGTTCAGCGACATCCTGACCGTGCCCGACGCGATGGGCCTGGGCCTGAGCTTCGCGCTCGGCGAGGGTCCGAAGTTCGAACGCGCGGTGCGCGATGAAGCCGCTGTCGACCGGCTGGCCGTGCC
>JANMTL010000057.1:0-32141 GCA_031390425.1 Rhizobacter sp. | reverse complement strand
ACCACGCACTACTTCTTCGGCTCGAACCGAAACTACCTGATCGACGACGCGGTGTTCAACGCCGCCAAGCTCGAAGGGATGATGCAAGCCTTCTCGATGGAGGACAAACCGCTGATCGCCGCAGTGCAGCAGGAGATGGGCACCAACGATCTGTGGTCGCTGAAGCCGGTGCTGCTGTCCAGCGACGCCGGTGCGATCCGCGCGCGGCGGCGGCTGAAGGCGCTGATCGAGGCGGAGCAGGCGGCCGGCCGCATCGCCATTCCGATCGCATCGGCGCCGACGCGGGCGACGGCTTGAGCCTCTCGAACGCCGGCGACTGGATTTCGGTCACCGTCCACAGCAAGGCGCCGGCCGCGCAGGACATCGTTACGCTCGAACTGATCAGCGCCGACGCGCAGCCGCTGCCGGCCTTCAGCGCGGGCTCGCACATCGAGCTGGAACTGCCCAACGGCCTGGTGCGGCCGTACTCGCTGTGCAACGACCCGAGCGAGCGGCACCGCTACCAGATCGGCGTGCTGCTCGACCCGGCCTCGCGCGGCGGCTCGCGCAGCGTGCACGACGATCTGAGTGTCGGCGGCACGCTGCGCATCCGCTCGCCGCGCAATCACTTTGCGCTGACCCCCGATGCACCCGCGCTGCTGCTGGCCGGTGGCATCGGCATCACGCCGATCCTGTGCATGGCCGAAGCCCTGTCGGCCGCCGAAGCGCCGTTCGTGCTGCATTACTGCACCCGCTCGGCCGACCGCACCGCGTTTTTGTCGCGCCTGCGCAGCGCGGCCTACGCCGACTGCGTGCGCTTCCACTTCGACGACGGTGATGCGGTGCAGGCGTTCGACGCCGAGGCGGTGCTGTCGAACCCCGGCGACTCCACCCACCTGTACGTCTGCGGGCCCAAGGGCTACATGGACGCGGTGATCGCCACCGCCCGGCGACTCGGTTGGCGCGACGAGAAAATCCACTTCGAATACTTCGCGGGCGCGGCGGCCCAGCAGGCGTCGGACGGCAGCTTCGAGGTGCGTCTCGCGCGCTCGGGTCGCGTGCTGCGCATCGCCGCCGACCGCACGGTGGTGCAGGCACTGGCCGAGCACGGCGTCGAGATTCCGGTGTCGTGCGAACAGGGCGTCTGCTGCACCTGCATCACCCGCGTGCTGGGCGGCATCCCCGAGCACCGCGATCTCTACTTCTCCGACGCCGAGAAGGCGCAAAACGACCAGTTCACCCCCTGCTGCTCACGCGCGCTGTCGCCGATGCTGGTGCTCGATCTCTGAGCGAGGCCCGCCGTCTCGCGCCGCGTCCGGCGCATCGAACGCGTAGTGCGATAGATCGGGCTCGCGAACCGCCTTCACATACTCACGCGTGAACCCCGGAAACAGCGCGAAGACACGCCCGTTGTCGAGCCGGTACCAACTGCGGCACTGGCTCCACACCGAGCTGCCCAGCCGCGCTTGCAGATCGCGGTTGTGCTCGCGCAGCACCTCGGGGCGCACGTCGATCCAGCGGTGACGGCCATCGCGCACCGCCTGCATGCAGGCAATCGCGTGATCGACTGCGGGCTCGATGAAGAGCAGCGTCGAGGTGTGGCCGGTGGCGGTGTTCGGCCCCAGCATCAGGAACAGATTCGGAAAGCCCGACACCGTGATGCCGTGGTACGCCTCGGGGCCGTCGGCCCACGCGTCGCGCAGCGTGCGGCCGTGCAAGCCGGTGACCTGGATCGACGACAGCAGGTGTGCCACGTCGAAGCCGGTGGCGCAGACCAGCGCGTCGATCGGCCGCTCGCGGCCGTCGGCGGTGACGATGCCGCGCGCGGTGACGCGTTCGATCGCATCCGTCACCAGCTCGACGTTCGGCCGCATCAGCGCCGGGTAGAAATCGTTCGAGTAGATGATGCGTTTGCAGCCGAGCGGATAAGTTGGCGTCAGGCGCTGGCGCAGCGCTGCGTCGCGCACCTGCTTCTTGCGGTGCGCGCGTGCCGCAGCGAGCAGCGCGCGGCGGGCCAGCGTGCCTTCGTCAAAGCCGCGGCGCCCCCATTCGAGCACCTGCGTCCAGCTCCAGCGGACCACCGCCGCATACGGCGGAAAGTGCGCCAGCAGGCGATCCACCCCGTTGTAGCGGCGGTCCACCCGTGGCATCACCCAGTTGGCGGTGCGCTGGAACACATGCAGTTGCTGAGCCTGTTCGGCGATCGGCGCGACCAGTTGCGACGCGGTCGATCCGGTGCCGATCACCGCGACCCGCTGGCCGGCCAGCGCCACCTGGTGATCCCAACGTGCTGAATGCAGGCGCTGACCTTTGAAGTCGTCGATTCCCGCAATGTCGGGCCAGCGCGGCTGGCTCAGCGGCCCGGTGCTGCACATGAAAAAGCGCGCGCGCAGCGAATCGCCGCGTTCGGTGGCGAGTTGCCAATGTCCGGTGGAGGCCTCGAAGCGCGCCTCGGTGATTCGGGTGTCCAGCCGCAGGTGCGCGAGCAGCCCAAAGCGCGCTGCCACCCGCTGCATGTAGGCCTGGATCTCGGGCGCACTGGCGAAGCGGCGCGTCCAGTCGGGGTTGGGCGCGAAGGAGAACGAATACACCGGCGCCGGCACGTCGACGTGCGCGCCCGGGTAGGTGTTGTCCCACCAGGTGCCGCCGAGGCCCGATTGCTTTTCCAGCATGACGAAATCGTGGATGCCGGCCCGCTTGAGCTTGACCGCCGCACACAGCCCCGACATGCCCGCGCCGAGGATCACCACCTCGTGGTTCGACGATTGCGGTCCGGTCGTGGCGGCCGCCATCGCCAGCGGTCGCATCACGAAGCGCGCGACCCGCTCGATCGCCTCGTCCGCGCTGCGCAGCACGCCGCTGTGGGCCTGGAACACATGCCAGCGGTGCGCGGTGATTTCGCAGCGCGTCTCGACGCCGGCCGCCAGCAACGCGCCTTCGAGCTGCAGCGCCTGGCCGTGCAGCAACTCGTCGGTGCCGGCCTGGATCAGGGTCGGTGGCAGCCCGCTCAGATCGGCGAACAGCGCAGACGCGAGCGGCAGGTCGGTCGACGTGTCGCCCAGGTAATGCGCGGCACACGCACGCGCCCAGGCCACACTCAGCATCGCTTCGCCAGGCGGCTCGGTCGTGGGCGCATCGCGCATCGCCAGATCGACCCAGGGCGACAACAGCACCAGCGCGGCGGGCAGCGGCGAACCCGCATCCCGCAGCGACAACGCGGTGGCCAGTGCCAGGCCGGCACCGGCCGAATCGCCGGCCAGGATGACCGGGCGGCCCTCGGCACTCAGCGCGCGAAAGGCTGCGACGGCATCGTCGAGTGCGGCCGGGAAGCGGTGCTCCGGCGCCAGCCGGTAATCGAGCGAGAACACCGGCAGCCCGCTGACCTGCGCCAGCCGCGCGGTCAGCGCGCGGTGCGTGGCGGGCGAGCCGACGCAGTACGCGCCGCCGTGCAAATAAAGCACCACGCCGACCGGGGCGGACGGTGCCTGCTGCGGGCGCTGCCATTCGCCCGCAACGCCGCCGAGCTGCCCGGCTTCGATCGACACGCGTGTGGGCAGCAGCGCACTGCGCGACAACCCGTGCAGCCAGCGGCGCTGAAAGCCGATCGACCAGCGCGGCGAGAACACGGGCTTGAGCAGCAGCTTCAACGACGCGCGCAGCAGCGCAGACTTCAACCCTTCGACAACCCCCCTCGGTGGGTAGCGCACCATCGCGATCACGCCCTGCAAAAAGCGGATCGTAGCGGGCTGTTTTCAGCGGCATTTCCGCACAAGACTTTCAACTGCAGCGCAAATTGATACATCGTGATACATCGCTGACACGGTTCGCCGCTACGCTCATTGCGCCGATGATTCAAGGTGCGCTCACGCCGGGACGGCGTCGGGTGATCGGTCGGGGTGTCGGTGACGGATGGGGGCCCGTGTGACGATGGACGAATACCTGTTGTGGGGCGCGTTGGCGCTGCTGGTGGTGGTGTTGATCGCGACGTTGCTGCTGCGCGGCCGTCGCGCGAGCGTGCCGCGTCGGGCTCAGCCCGCCGAGGCGGTGGGCCGAGTCGATGACGCGTCTGCGCGATTGCGTGCGGCCACGCCAGCCGATGCGGCCAACGTCGTCCTCGAGCTGGAGGCGCCATCCGATGCGACCGTCGATGCGTTGCAGGTGGTCGAACGCGAAGCCGCCGAACAGGCCGCGCGCGCAGAAGCCGACCGCGAAGCCGCCGAATGGGAGGCCCGCCTGGTCGCGCAGTTGCTGGCCGACCAGGAACGTGAACGCGCTGCCGTCATTGCCGAGCGGGTGGCCGCTGAAACCGCCGCTGAAGCAGCGCTCCGGGCGCCGCCCGAACCCGACGAACAGGCGCTTCGGGCGCAAGCCGACCGCGAAGCTGCCGAATGGGAAGCCCGCCTCGTCGCGCAGCAACGGGCCGATGAAGAACATGAACGCGAACGGGCGCGCGTCGAAGTCGAGCGGCTGGCCGTCGAGGCCGCTGGGGCAGCGCGATTGCAGCGTGCCATCGATGCCCATGCCGCGCTGGAACATGCGGCGCAGGAACGTTTCGAACGCGCCGCCACAGCGCAACTGGCGCGGCTCGAAGCGCAGCGGGTTGCGCGAACGGCTGCGCAGGCCGAAGCAGCGCGCCTCGCTGCGGTCGCCGCCGCCGTTGAAGCGGCTGCGCTGTCGGTACCGCCAGCCCCCGCAGTCGTTGCCGCGCTCAGCCCGCGCACCCCCGAGCAGTGCTTGGTGATGATCGCCGACGATTCGAAGGTGGTGCGCATCAAGACCAGCCGCCTGCTCGCCAAGCACCTGTACCGCGTGTCGCTGGCCGAAGACGGGCTCGACGCCGCGCGGCAGATCGAGATCGACCTGCCCGATGTGCTGATCACCGACGTCGAGATGCCCGGCATGGACGGCTTCGAGCTGACGCGGCAGGTGCGCAGCAACCCGCGCACCGCGCACATCCCGATCGTGATGATCACCGCCGACGACGACAAGCACCGCGCTGGTGCGGCCGAAGCCGGCGTCAGCGTGCTGCTCAGCAAGCCGTACCCTGAAGACCAGTTGCTGGCGTACTTGCAATCGACTTTGGCGCGCGCCGAAGTGCATTGAGCCAGGCACCGGCGCACCACGCGGCGTCGCGCGATAGGGGGTGACGGGTCGGACGCGGCGTGCTAAACCTGCGGCACACCACCGGAGGCTCCATGGACGACAAGCTCATCGTCAGCAACCGCAGCGCGCTCAAAACCAAATACGGCGCGGCGGGTTTCGCAGCGGTACAAAAAGCAGTGCGCGCACTGATGGCCGCCGACAAGCAGCGCGGCATCCGCAGCCGGTTGGTCTACCTCGACGACGCAGCGGCAATGAAGAAGTTGAAGGGCCCGCCGATCACCGAGGTGGCCAGCCCGAAGCAGGCCAAGGCCGCGATCGACGCCGTGTTCCGCGCCACCGACCCCGAGTACCTTTTGATCCTCGGCGCGCCCGATGTGGTGCCGCTGCAAGACCTGACCAACCCGCTGTTCTCGCCGCCCGACGACGACCCCGATGCGCAGGCCTGGGGCGACCTGCCTTATGCCTGCGATGCCGCGTACTCACAGGACGTGGCCGCGTTCAAGGGGCCGACGCGCGTGGTGGGCCGCCTGCCCGATCTGGTCGGCGCTACCGAGCCGTCGCACCTGAACGCGCTGCTCGACCACGCCGCGCGACAACAGCCGCGCGACGTGGCGGAGTACGCCGCCTACTTCGGCCTCTCGACCGTCACTTGGCGCCGGTCGACCGCGCTGAGTCTGTTCAACATCTTCGGCAATTCGCAAGCGCTGATCTTGTCGCCACCCGCGAAGGCGACGCACCCGGCCAAGCGGCTGGCGCCGCTGATGCACTTCATCAACTGCCATGGCGGGCAGGCCGATCCGCAGTTCTACGGCGAGGACGCGCAACATCACTTTCCGGTTGCGCTGTCGAGCACGGCGATCGCCGGCAAGATCGGTCCCGGCACCGTCGCCGCCGCCGAATGCTGCTACGGCGGCGAGATGTACGACTCGGTCACGCTGGGCCTGCCGCTGCCGATCGGCCAGCACTACCTGGCGCAGGGCGCGTGCGGCTTTCTCGGCAGCTCGACCATCGCCTACGGACCGGCCGACAGCAACGGCGCCGCCGACCTGCTGACGCAGTACTTTCTGCTCGCGGTGCTGGAAGGCGCATCGACCGGCCGCGCCACGCTGATGGCACGGCAGCGCTTCGTGCAGCAGACGGCCGAGCTCGACCCGATGGATCTGAAGACGCTGGCCCAGTTCAGCCTGCTGGGCGATCCGTCTGCGCACCCGGCGCGGGTGCCGAATGCCACCACCGTGCCGGCCGGCGTGAAAGCCGCCGACGCACAGCGCATGCAGCGCCGCGAGCGCCGGGCCAAGCTGCGTGCGGCAGGCGACGCGCTCGAAGCCACGCAGCCCGCCACCTCGCTGCCGCAGGTCGATGCCAAATGCTCAGCGCAGGTGCGTCAGGCGCTCGCCCGCATCGCGCAAAGCGCAGGCCTGGCGGCCAGCCAGGCGTTCGTGGCTTATGCGGTCCACGCCCCCCGCAAGCAACACGCCGGATCGCGCGCGCTGCGCGGCAAGCTGGCGACCGCTGCGCCGCCGACGCGCTATCACGTCGCGATCGCCACCCCGCCCGGAACGACGCGATCGGTCCATGCGCCGTTTTCTGCGGTGGCTGCCGTCGCCCGCGAGGTTGACGGGCGGATCGTTGCGTATCGGGTGTACGTGCAGCGGTGAGGCGGGTCAGTGGTAGTCGTCTTCGAGTTGATGGCGCACCGCCGCGACGACCACCTCCGCAGCCGCCTCGATCTCGAACAGTGCGATGTAGCCCGATCGTCCGAAAGGGACGATCAACTCGCGCAGGAATGGGCTGTCGCCGACTTTGCGGCAGGTGAACGGCGAGCTCTGCAGCGTGGCGATGCCCGCACGGATGGCGGCCAGGGCCTGCTCGGCCGGATGCAGTTCGCCGCCGTCGCGGGCCAGCTCTTGCTCGATCATGAAGTCGAACAGCCGCTCCAGGACGGCCTCGGCGCTGCGGGTCAGGCGAACCCGAAAGCTCACTTGCGGGTCGTGGGCTTGCGGGGGCGCGCGGCGTCGAGTTTGTGCTGGAGTCGGCCCAACACCACGTCGGCATCAACGTACTCGCCCGTGCGGCGCGCCTCGCCGAGGGAGTGCAGGCCGCGCGCCAGAAATTCGGCCTGAACGCGCCTGCGCCGCACGCTGGCCCGCACCGATGCTTCGACGAATTCCGACAACGTCTCGCCCTCTGCGAGCAGCGATTCGAGCTCGGCCCGCAACGCAGGCTCGACACGCACAGACGGTATGGCAGCGGTTTTCATATTGCGAATGTGGCGCAGTTGCACTGCAGCGGATGCTAATGGCGTGGGTGACGGGCGGTTGACCCCTGCCGCCCGGTCGTCGAAGATCGGTCGTCATGAACACCGCCGATCCCCGTCCGCAGCGCGTCGATGCCCTGGTCGGCCGCGTGGTCGCCGGGCCGACGGGTGTCGGCAGCAAGAGCGAGCGCACGGCGGTGTGGATCGACACCGCGCAGGGCCGCTACTTGCTGCGCCGCAAAGCGGGCCCGAGCCATGGCGATGCGACGCTGGATCGCTACGTTGGTCAGCAGGTGATGTGCAGCGGGTTCGTCGTCGGCCACTCGCTGCTGGCCGAGCGCATCGATCTGGTCGAGCCGACCCGCTGAGCCGCAGCCCTCACGACCAGAACGTCAACACCTCGTCGGCCGGCGGCTTGGGGTGCTTGGCGCGGCGGCCCAGCGACGGCGTGCCGAGTGCGATCCAGCCGACCAGCGTGTCACCCGGCTCGCAGAAGGCCTGGGTCAGCAGAGGCGAGCGGGCCTTGGCGCCGCTGAGCATCTTGGCGCCGTAACCCAGCGCCTGCGCGGCCAGCAGAAAGTGCGCGATTGCGCCGCCGACACACGCCCACTGTTCGTGCGCCGGCACCTGCGGGTGGCCGAGGTCGATGCGCGCAATGACCGCCACCGTGACCGGTGCCGTCAGCGCCCGCTCGCGGTCCAGCGTGGCGCTGGCGGCGTCTTTGCCCGATGCCAGCGCGGCCTGCTCGAACAACGCCGCCATGCGCTGCCGTGCTTCGCCGCGCACCGCCCGAAAGCGGAACGGCACCAATGCCGCGTGGTCCGGTGCACGCAGCGCGGCGTCGGTCAGTGTCCGCAGTTCGGCATCGCTCGGGCCGGGTTCGATCAGGTAACGCTGGCCGGTCGAATGGCGGTCCAGCAGAGCGTGCAGCACGGGGTTCAGGTCGGGGGTGTTCATGGTCAGCGATTCAGCCAGCGGCGTGCAGCGTACGACAGCGCATCGACCAGCGCCACCAGCGCCATCATCGCGATCAGCACGGTGCAGCTCTCGCGCATCTGGAACAGGCCGAGGTGGTAATACAGCATCTGCCCCAGCCCACCCGCACCCACCACGCCCAGCACCGCCGCAGCGCGGATGTTGTTTTCCCAGCGGTACAGCGTGTACGAAATCACCTGCGGCCAGATCTGCGGCAGCGTGGCGAACAGGAACACGCGCACCCGTCCGATGCCGCGCACGCGCAGCGCGAAAGCGGGTTCCGGCGGCGCGTTCTCGATGCTCTCGGCGAACAGCCGACCCAACACACCGCTGGTGTGCAGCGCCAGCGCCAGCGTGCCGGAAAACGGGCCCAGCCCGGCGGCGATCAGCAGCAGCGCCGCCCACACCAGCTCGGGGATCGAACGCAGCACGTTCAGCACGGTGCGCGTCGCGCTGCGCAGCAATGGCGCGCCGATGGCAGGTCGCCCGTCGTGATGGCGGCTGCTGGCCGGCAGCGCCAGCGCCAGTCCGCCGACCGCAGCCAGCAGCGTGCCGAGCAGCGACATCGCGAGTGTTTCCAGCGTGCCATCGAGCGTGCGCTGCAGGAAAGCGGCCGAGGTCTCCGGCGGGAAGAAGCTGGCGGCGAATTTGCCCATCGAAAGTAGCGCGCCGGGCGACAGGAAGTCGGCCCAGCGCAGGTCGAGCGTGCTGAAGCTCGCCACCACCAGCGCGGCGATGCCCAGGCCGATCCAACGCGCCGCGTGGCGTGAGGGCGGAGGCGCGGGGGGCACAGCGGGACTCATGCCATCGCCTTGCGCAGCACCACGCTGACCCGGTCCGACAGCGCGACCAGTGCGATGAAGACCAGCAAGATGCTGCTGACCTCGCCGCCCGAGAACATCTTCGCCGCGCTGTCGAGCAACTGCCCCAGCCCGCCCGCGCCGACGAAGCCGAGCACCACCGACGCGCGAATCGCGCATTCCCAGCGGTAGACGGTGTAGCTGACCAGCTCGGATGCGCATTGCGGCAGCGTGCCGAACAGCAGCGCTTGCAAGCGGCCGCTGCCGTTGCGCAGCAGCGCCTGCGTCGGTGCCGCATCGCCGCTTTCCAGAATTTCGGCGTAGACCTTGCCCAGCATGCCGCCGTACGCGATGCCGATCGCCAGCACACCGGCCGTCGGGCCGAGGCCGACGACGCGCACGAACAGCAGCGCCCACACCAGCTCGGGCACCGAGCGCAGCAACACCATCGTCCAGCGCAGCACGCTGCGCACCGCGAACGGACCCAGGCTCATCGGTTGAGCCAGTGCGCTCACCGAGAGCCGGGCGGTCGAGCCGAGTGCCAGCGGCACCGCGATCAGCCACGCCAGCGTCATCCCGGCGGTGGCGATCGCCACGGTGCGCCAGGTCTCGTGTGCCAGCAGCAGCAGGAATTCGGTGTCCATGCGCGGCGGCACGAAGCTCGCCAGAAACTGCCCGGTCGAACGCAGGCTGCGGGCGTCGACCAGCACCCAGGGCTTGAACTCGGTCAGCACCGCCAGCGGCCACAACAGCACCGCGATCAGCAGCACGGTGGCCCAGCGCACCGGCGCGGCCGGGTCGCTGCGGGCGAGTCCAGGATTGGCGATCGACGGCGAGGCAGCGAAGTTCATAGACGCGGAATTCGAAGCGACAGCGTCGCGCGGGGCCGCGGCGTCATCGGCAGACGAGCTGCGGCCGCGCGGCTCGCACGCTGTCCTCGCGTTCTGCGACGCCGGGGCCCGACGCGGCCGGCTCGCCCGCGAGGCCGCGCGCGCCGTACAGCGCCGCGACCTGTGCATCGCTGAAATCCGAAGCCGGGCCGTCGTAGACGATCACACCTTCGCGCAGCGCAACGATGCGCGGAAAACTGCGCCGCGCCACCTCGACCTGGTGCAGCGTGCACACCAGCGTGCGGCCGGCGCTGCGGGCTGCGTGGGTCAGGCTGTCGATCACCTGGGCGGCATGCGCCGGGTCGAGTGCCGACAGCGGCTCGTCGATCAACCACAGCTCGGCATCGGCGATCAGCGCGCGCGCCAATCCGACCCGCTGCCGCTCGCCGCCCGACAAGCGGTCGACGCGCTCCCACAGCTTGTCGCCGAGGTCGAGCGCGGCCAGCGCCGCCTGCGCGGCGGCGGCTTCGCGCGGGTGCCACAGCGTGCGCAGACTCGCCATCAGCGATTGCGTGGGCAGGCGACCGGCCAGCACGGCCGTGACCACGCGTTGGCGCGGCGGCAACGGCGGCACCTGCGGCGCCAGGAACAATCGGCCGCGCAGCCGCTGCCGCGCACCCGACGACAGACTCCACGGCGCCTCGCCGAACAGGCTCAGCGTGCCCGCCAGCGGTGGCACCGCGCAGGCCAGCGCATGCAGCAGGCTGGTCTTGCCGGCGCCCGACGAGCCGATCAGTGCGACCTGCTCGCCGCGCTGCACGGTCAGCGACAGGCCGCGCAACACCGCGACGCTCGACAAAGGTGCGGCCGCCACGCGCAGATCGCGCAGCGCCACGACCACGTCGGTGGCCGCAGTCGAAGCCACCGCAGCGACTGCGGCATCGGACGCGTCGGCCGCGCCGTGCGCGGCCGGGAGCGAACTCACTTCAGCAGACCGGCGTTCTCGGCCGCCGCGCGGATGCCGTTGTAGTTTTCGGCCTTCGTCGAGATGAAGCGGGTGGCGCGTTGCAGGCCGAGGATTTCCTTGCCCTGCGGCGTGTTCGCGTCGAGGGACACAAACGCCTGCTGCAGCTTGTTGCGCAGGTCGGCCGGCATGTCGGCGTGCACCGTCCAGTTGTAGTCGTAGTAGCCGGGCGTCGTGTAGAAGACCTTGACCACCGCCGGATCGACCTTTTTCTCGGTCACGAACTTCTCCCACACGGACGCATTCAGCGCACCGGCATCGACCTTGCCGCTGGCCACGGCCGCAATCGTCGCGTCGTGCGCACCGGAGAAGCTGATGCGCTTGAGGTCGGCGTCGGGGTTGACCTTGGCGGCCAGCAAAAAGCTGCGCGGCATCAGGTGGCCCGAGGTGCTGGAGGCCGAGCCGAAGCTCAACGTCTTGCCCTTCAGGTCTTCGAGCTTGCCGATGCCGCTGTTCGCGTCGGTGATGAAGACCGAGCGGAATTTCTCGTCTTCTTCGCGCTGCACCAGCGGGATCGCCTTGCCTTCGGAGCGCACGCTGGCCTGCACGAAGGTGAAGCCGCCGAACCAGGCCAGATCGACCTTCTTGTTGACCAGCGCCTCGACCGCCGCAGCGTAGTCGGTCACCGGCGTCCACTCGACCTTCATGCCGAGCTTGCTCTCCAGGTACTGACCCAGCGGCGCGAACTTGCGGGCGAGCTCGGTCGGCGCTTCGTCGGGAATCGCGGTGACGCGCAGCACGGTCTGTGCGTGTGCGGCGAACGCCACAGTGGCGGCTGCGGTGAGGCCGAGGGTGCGCGCCCAACGGGCGACGCGGGGGAGGGTGGGATGCATGCAAGGACTCTTCGAAATGTAACGCCGACGCGTCGATTAAAAAAAGGCACAAGTGCCAAGACCCAAGCGTAATCGGCAAATCGATTCGGCGTGTCGAGTGGCTTTCATAGGCTGCCTCCCGTGCATGTTCGTGGCGCCTCGTTGCATCGCTTTGGTTGGCTCGCGCTGGTCGCGATGCTGGCACTCGCGCCGCTGCGGACGGTCTCGCACGCGCCGGGCCTGTCGTCCGCACCTGCGGCGGTACCTCTTGGGTCCGTTGCATGGAGTTGAAACCCCGGCAGCGGGTGCGCTACGCTTGCGCATGAGCGACCCGCACGAGACGGACGAAATCCAACCCTATCTCTCGCCGTCGTCGGACGACGTCGCACCCCTCGCCCCGGCGCCGGCGCGCGAGCCGGAGCGCGTGCTGCTGCACATGCCGGTCGATGTGCGCAGCGTGTCGCTCGCGGTGCTGGCGGCGCTCGGCATGCTGTTCGCAATGCACTGGGCCAGTGCGGTGCTGATCCCGCTGCTGCTGGGCGTGATGATCAGTTACGCGCTGAGCCCCGTCGTCGACCGGCTGCAGCGATCCAAGGTGCCGCGCGCCGCCGGAGCGGCGCTGCTGCTGCTGTCCATCGTCGGCAGCGTCGGCTGGATGACCTATGCGCTGGCCGACGACGCCACCGAGCTGATCGAATCGCTGCCGGAGGCGACGCAGAAAATCCGCGAGGCCCTGCGTGCCCACCGCGATCCGTCCGAGTCGACGATGGACAAGGTGCAAAAAGCCGCAACCCAACTGGAGCAAGTCGCGCAAGAAGGCGGGCTCGCGCCGTCGACCACGCCGCGCGGCGTCACGCGGGTGCGCATCGAGCGCCCGCAATTCGACATCAAGGATTACCTCTGGACCGGCACGCTGGGCCTGGCGGCGTCGATCGGTCAGGCGACGATGGTGCTATTCATCGCGTTCTTCCTGATGGCGTCCGGCGACACGTTTCGGCGCAAGCTGGTGAAGATCGTCGGCCCCACGTTCGCGCGCCGCAAGATCACCGTGCAGGCGCTCGACGAGATCACCGACCAGATTCAGCGCTACCTGCTTGTTCAGCTGTTCGTGAGCGTGGGCGTGGGCGTCGCGACCTGGCTCGCCTTCCTGGCGATCGGTGTTCAGCACGCTGCGGTGTGGGGCGCGGCGGCCTGCGTGCTCAACTTTGTTCCGTACCTCGGCTCGATCGCATTCACGGCAGCGTCGGCGCTGGTCGGTTTCGTGCAGTTCTCAAGTGTCGATATGGGCCTGCTGGTCGCCGGCGTCTCACTGCTCATCCACACCGTCTCGGGCCACCTGATCACACCGTGGCTGACCAGTCGCGCCAGCCAGATGAACCCGGTGGCGGTTTTCGTCGGTGTGCTTGCGTTCGGCTGGCTGTGGGGCCTGTGGGGTCTGCTGCTGGGCGTGCCGGTGCTGATGATGCTCAAGGCGGTCTGCGACCGCGTCGAAGATCTCAAACCGATCGGCGAACTGCTGGGGACGTGATGGCCCGCCGATCGTTCGCACCGCTCGCCGCTGAGGGGGCGGTCCTTCAACTTCGTGCTTTCCGCGTACATAAAATCGTGTGCCCGAAGCAGAGCCGATATGAAAATCGTTACCTTGAGCGCGGACGAGCACCTGATCGAGGCTCGAATGTTGCTGTACCCGTTCGACGAAACCGCCCCCCTCAAACAAGGAGCCGCTGAGAAGCTGGTGCAGCGTGCCTGAACTTGGAAGCTTTTCTCGTCTCGACGGGCGTCGTCGCCCTCGGTGAAATGGGCGACAAGACGCAGTTGCTGGCGATCTTGCTGGCGGTCAAGTTCAGGCGTCCGGCGCCCATCATCCTGGGCATCTTCGTGGCGACCTTGCTGAACCACGCGATCGCCGGCGCGGTCGGTGACGGGGTGGCGCGGGCGCTCGGCCCCGACACCCTGCGCTGGGTCATCGGGCTGTCGTTCATCGGCATGGCGGCGTGGATGCTGATCCCCGACAAGCTGGACGACGATGCAGGCGTCGGCGTTCAGCGCTTCGGCGTTTTCGGCACCACCGTCGTCGCGTTCTTCCTGGCCGAGATGGGCGACAAGACGCAGATCGCCACCGTCGCGCTGGCCGCGCGCTACAGCGATCTGGTGGCGGTGGTCGCGGGCACGACGCTCGGCATGATGCTGACCAACGTGCCGGCGGTTTTCATGGGCGACCAGATCGCGCAGAAGGTGTCGATGACGCTGTTGCACGGCATCGCCGCCGTGATTTTTGCGGTGCTGGGTGTGTTGACGCTGCTCGATGTCGGCAAACTGTTCTGACGGCGTGCCGCCGCCAAGCCGATCCCGCGCCTAGGACATCGACTACTACGCGGCGCGGTCGCGTCCGCCGGCTGGCACGGCCGACCGGTGGCAATCTCGGCCTTCACGTCTAAGGGGTCTCCAACGACCTCGGTGCCGCCCCTGATGGCCTCCAAACTCCACCTCCTCAACCCCCAATCTCCCGGCGCGCGCAGTCGTGGCGACCCGCGTGGTGCCCACCTGTTGCGCGAGCTGGGCATTCTGGAGAGCGAGCCCGAACCCAGCTTCGACGGCTTGACGCAGGCGGTGCGCCTGCTGACCGGCTGCCCCATCGCGCTGGTCAGCCTGCTCGACGTGGACCGGCAGTGGTTCAAATCGAAGCAAGGGCTGCAGGTCAGCGAAACGCCCATCGCGTCGTCGTTTTGCGTGCATGCGGCGCAGCAAGACGGCCTCTTCGAGATCGAGGACACCTGGGCCGATCACCGGTTCGCAAACAACCCGCTCGTCACGGGCGAGCCGCACATTCGGTTTTACGCGGGCCAGCCGCTGAGGCTGGATGGGGTGCCGATCGGCACGTTGTGCGTCATCGACACCCAGCCGCGCCGCCTGTCGGTCGAGGTCCGGCAGGCGCTCGCCGGCCTGGCCCGCGCCGCCGAAGCGCTGATCGCCGCGCAGCAGGCAGCGCGGCTGCGCAGCGACGTGGTGTCGCGGGTCAGCCACGAGCTGCGCACGCCGCTGAATGCGGTGGTCGGCTTTTCCCAGTTGCTGCTGCGCGACCCGCAGGACGTGACGCTGTACGCGACCCACATCCATCGCGCCGGCACGCACCTGCTGGCCCTCGTCAACGACATGCTGAACCTGGCGCGGCTCGAAACCGGACACGACGACGTGCCGTTGCAGCCGACTTCGACCGCAACCGTGATGCAGCGCTGCCTGGATCTGTTGAAGCCCGATGCGCACCGTCTGGGCGTGTCGCTGCACGCGGTGACCGAACCCGGCGCCGATGTCGTGATGGCCGATCAGCGCGGCCTGACGCAAGCACTGCTGAACCTGGCGGGCAACGCGCTCAAGTTCAGCCCGCGCGGTGCCGGGGTCGAGATGCGCGCCCGCCGGGTCGCTGACGACTGGCTGCAGATCGATGTGAGCGACCACGGCCCAGGCATTGCCCCCGAATCGATCCCGCTGTTGTTCCAGCCCTTCAGCCAACTGCCCGGCACGCGCAAGAACAACGGCACCGGACTCGGCCTCGCCATCAGTCGGCAACTGGTGCAGGCCATGGGCGGCGAGATTTCGGTGCGATCGGTGCTCGGCGCGGGCGCCACTTTCAGCATCGCCCTGCGCCCCGCCGAACCGGGATTGCAGGCGGCGGCCGATTCGGCCTACGCGGGCCTGGAAGGCCTGCCGCTGGCGCCGGCAACCACGCTGCTGAACGTGCTGTACATCGAAGACGATCCGGTCAATGTGCTGCTGCTCGAACACATGCTGGCGCACGTCAGTCGGGTGTGCCTGCACCATGCCGCGACGGCCGCCGACGGCCTGCAACGGGCGCTGACGTTGAAGCCCGACCTGATCCTGCTGGACATGAACCTGCCGGACGGGCACGGCCTCGATCTGCTCAAAACCCTGCGTGCCGACCTGCGCACCGCCCACGTGCCGGTGGTCGCGTTGAGCGCCGATGCCTTGCCCGAATCGATCAGCGCAGCGCGCGCGGCCGGCTTCGACGACTACCTCACCAAGCCGATCGACATGGGCAGGCTCGAACGGCTCGTGTCGTGTCTGCGGTGACCTGAATGGCCCGAAGGCGGTTGGCCAATCCTTGGGGCAAACTGTTCCAGCGCAGCGTCATCGCCATCACCAGCAACGTGCTGTGGCAGAGCCGCCGGGCGGTCTCGCGGGCGCTGAAGCCTGCCCGCGCGGCGGCCGTGAAAAAGCGTCCGCCGCTGACCGGTGCGGGCGACTGGATACCCGGCGTCGTGATGGGGTCGACCGGCGCGCGCCGCTTCCGGCTGTACCGGCCTCCCGACGTGACTTTCGGCGAACGCCTGCCGCTGCTGGTGATGCTGCACGGCTGCAGCCAAACGGCCGACAGCTTCGCCGCCAGCACACGGATGAATCGCATCGCGGCGCGCGAGCGGTTTCTGGTGCTGTACCCCGAGCAGGACCGCCTCGCCAACGCGCAGGGCTGCTGGAACTGGTTCGACACGAAATCGGGCCGCGCTCAGGGCGAAGCGGCGCTGATCCTCAAAGCGATCGACCAGGTCTGTCTGCTGTATCCGGTCGATCGGGGGCGCGTGGCGCTGGTCGGCCTGTCGGCCGGCGCCAGCATGGCGGCGCTGTTGGTGACCCGACACCCCGAGCGTTTCAGGGCGGTGGTGATGCATTCGGGCATCCCGCCCGGGACGGCGCATTCGGCGATGTCGGCACTCGGCGCCATGCACGGTCGGCGCGCCCCGTCGCCGCTGCTGGCGACTCCGCAGGCGATGGCCGCCTCGTGGCCGCCGTTGCTGATCATTCACGGGGGGGCAGATCACGTCGTCTCGATGAACAACGGGCAAGCAGCGGCACAGATCTGGGCCGATGCGTCGGGCGCACGCACGACACCAGCGCGCACCGTGCAGCGCGGCAAGCGCTACCCGATGACGGTGACCGATTTCAAGCGCGGCACACGCGCGGTTGCGACGCTGGTCGAAGTCGCCCGCCTGGGCCACGCCTGGAGCGGTGGCGCAGCGAAGCAGCCGTTCAGCGATGCGCAGGGGCCGGATGCCTCGCGCCTGGCATGGGCGTTCGCCGCCAAGCAATTCGCCATGACAAAGCCGCTCGCAGCCTAAGGCAACGCTGAACAAGTCCCCGCCATGCGCGTTCGGGTCCAAAGCGGGATGAGTTGTGCGCCAACGTTGCGCGTCGTGTGCCCGAAGGCACACGCAAGCGACTTGGTGCGCAAATCGCCCGTTTTGGACCGAACCCCTCCGGGGGCGGGCCTTTACGGGCGATGCGCCGCGTTCCGAAGTCGGGGGCGGGCAGAGAGCCCGACCCCGACTTCGCGCCTTGCGCCTCATCCCGCAAAGACTCCGCCGCGCACGGCGCGGACTTGTTCAGCGTTGCCCTAATCTGGCGGCGAGCGGCTCCGGCGATCGTCGCTCAGGCGACCGGGGTCGGCGTCACCGCCACCAGGTGTTCGGTCAGGAACCAAGCCTGCAATTCGTTGGTGCGCAACACGTTGCTGACCAGCACATCGTTGGTGCCCGAGTCGCCGGTGTCGGCAACGATCTGGGCGTTCTTGCGCGCCGCGATGATGATCATCTCGTGCGCTTGTGCGAGCCGCGACATCTGCACGCCCGCAGGCTCACGGCCGCGCGGCGGTCGCGGAATGCGCGTCGTCTCGGCCACGTCGGCGGCCATCGCCAGCGTCACACCGCCCAGCACCTGAATCCGCTCGGCGACGATGTCGACCAGTTCGGCCTGCGCTTCGTAGTGCTTGTCGAACAGCAGATGCAACTGATCGAACGTGGGGCCGACCACCTGCCAGTGGTGCTTTTTGTACATGTCGCGCAAGGTCATCGTGTCGGCCAGCGTCTGATTCAGCAACGCCACGCTCTTGCTGCACACCGACTCCGACAGGCCGTTGGGCAGCTTGACGATGGTGCCGTATTCCTGGGTCACGGCGGCTTGCTGGTGCAGTTGCGGCGCGACGGTGTCTGGCTGGTCGCTGGAGAAAGAAGAGGATGTCTTGGCCATGGGGGGGCTCCTGAAAAAGTGTGGGGCCAGTGTGCGCAACGGCGCGGTGATCGAGGCATCGGAGGGTGCCGCGACGGCGCCCCCGGCGCCGTCCTACACACTGGGCCACTCATTTCCACGCAGGCTCATTGCGTCCTTCTTCCGCACCGCCGCACGCACGTCGCTCCTGCTCGTCTACCCGGCCCCGATCGTCGCTTCCGTATCGCGTGTGCTTGCGCCGTCATGGTTCGATCCCCATGCGTTGAAGGAATTCGCGTGTCGCCTTGACGCGATAGCGCAAGGCCTCTTTGCCAGGATGCGGTCGGTGGAAGCAGGCCCTGCGGCCCTGCCAGTCGAAGCTGATGGAAGAATTCGGCCCTTCGATCACGCGGCATCCCAGCGCCACCAGCAGTGCCTCGATCCGCGCCCGCTCGACATTGGCCTGCGCACAAACCTAAGATTGCGGCTTGAACGAGTATCTGCCCCGTGCGCCCAGACGCACCGCTTTCCGGAGACCCGCCGTGCACCGTCATTGCCTTTGCTTGCTCGTCGCCGCCAGCCTGCTCGCCGGCTGTGCCACCGTCCGCAACCCGGTCACCGGCTTGAAAGAGCGCACGGTGATGAGCGAGTCGACCGAGCTCGCCGAGGGAAAGAAGGCGCACGAGCAGGTGCTTTCGGAGTACGGCGCCTACCCCGATGCGAAGCTGCAGGCCTACGTGAACGACATCGGGCAGCGCCTCGCCAGCCAGTCCGAGCGTGCGCAACTGGACTGGCATTTCACGGTGCTCGACAGCCCGGAGATCAATGCCTTCGCGCTGCCCGGCGGCTACGTCTACGTGACGCGCGGCATCATGGCCTACATGGAAAGCGAGGCCGATCTGGCCGGCGTCATCGGCCACGAGATCGGGCACGTCACCGCGCGCCATGGCTCGCAGCGCGCCACCCGCCAGCAGACGGCGGGCGTCGGCGTGATCGCCGCGACGATCCTCGGCGCCGTCCTCGAAGGTGCCGGTGTCGGCGGTGCGGGGCAGTTGGCCAGCCAGGTGTCGCAAAGCGTGGCGGCGGGCTACATCGCCAGCTACGGGCGCGAGCAGGAGTTGCAGGCCGACCGGCTGGGCGCCGAGTACCTGTCGCGCAGCCAGTACGACCCGCGCAACATGGTCGACGTGATCACCGTACTGAAGAACCAGGAGCGTTTTGCGCAAGACACCGCGCGTGCCGAAGGCCGCACGCCGCAGCCGCAAGCGAACTGGCTTTCGTCGCACCCCAGCAACGACAAGCGCCTGGAAGACATCACGCAGATCGCCCAGGGCTACCAGGGGCAGTACAGCGATGACAACCGCGGCCGTTACCTGCAAGCCATCAACGGCATGACGTATGGCGAGAGCCGCGAACAAGGCGTGACGCGCGGGCAAAATTTTTATCACGAGCCGCTCGGCATCGCGCTCACCGCGCCGCCGGGCTGGAAGGTGCAGAACGGCAAGGACGCGATCACGCTGGTCAACCCGGAAGGCAACGCCGGGCTGGTGGTGAAACTGGTGCCCGCCAAGGCGGGCGGCTCGCACGAGGAGATCGTTCGCAACCTGCTCAAACCGGCCAGCGGCCGCGCCGAACGCCTGGCGTTGAACGGCTTGTCGGCGACGCATTTCATCGGCAACCGCACCAACGAACAGGGTCAGGCGCAGCCGTTCGAAGTGACGATCGTCAGCGGGCCGGGCGACCAGAACTATCTGTTGGGCTACGCCGCGAAGGACAGCCAGACCATGCAGCGTGCCTACCGGCAGATCAAGGAAGCCGAAGGCTCGTTTCGCGCGCTGACCGCCGCCGACCGCGCCGCGGCCACGCCGTGGAAGCTGAAAACCGTGGCGTATCCAAGAGGAGGCTTTGCCCCGCTGGCGCGCCAGTCACCACTCGCCAACGCCCCCGAGCAGCAGTTGAAGCTGATCAACGGCGTCTACGCCGGCGGCGAGCCCAAGCCGGGTCAGCTGGTGAAGGTGGTGGAGTAAGCGGGCTGTCGGTGCCCCGGCATCGCAAGCGGCCGCTCGGCCTCGGCCAGCAGCCGCGCCAGGATCGGCGGGATCTCGAACACCGCGCGGTTGTCGATGCGCTGCAGGCTGCTGCGGAACTCGTCGAGGCGGGCTGTCAGCTCGGTCACGGCCGGTGCGATCGTGCGGAAGCTTCTCAGCACCAAACCGGCGTTGTTCTCTCGCACCCAGTCGGTGTTGTAGCGCTCCTGCGGCATCGTCCAGGTGTTGCGCGTGACGATCACCGGCAGGTGCTGCTGCACCGCTTCGCTGATGCTGCCCGGGCCGGGCTTGCCGATGAAGTAATCGGCGAGTTGCATCAGGCGCGGGATGTCGTCGGTGTAGCCGACCACCGCATGCGGCGCCAACGACGGCAGCGCACGCAGGGTGTCGGCCAATGCGCGGTTGTGGCCGCACACCAGGATCAGGGGCTGGTCGTGCAGTGCGCAGGCGATGCCGCGCATCGCCTTCGATCCCTGGCCGCCGAACATCACCAGGCCGGTCGGCCGCTGCGCATCGAGTCCGAGTGCGCGGCGCGCGGCGGCGCGGTCGGCAACCGGTGCGGCGTAGAACTCGGGCCGAATGATCATTCCCGAAGTGGCATGCACATGGCTGGCATCGTGGCCTGATTCAAGCGCCTGCAGGGCCGCGCGGGGCGTGCCGCAGATGAAATGCTGCGCGCTGCTGCATTCGGCGCGGCGCTCGATCCAGAAGTTCGGCGGGTGGTCGGCCAGGTCGGTCAGCAGCGTCACATACGGCACGCCGGGCAGCGCGGCGGCCAGGCTCTCGCGCATCGCGCGGTTGAAGTTGGGCACCAGCGAGACGACCAGATCCGGCTCGGTGGCCAGCCAATGTTGCTCAAGCTGGCGCAGCATCGGCTGGTGGCCTAAGCGGATCATCGCCTGCAACAGCTTGAGCTCTTGCGCCAAGCCGGCGGTCCAGCCGCGTGCCAAGCGCTTGTTGTAGTAGTCCTCCGGGCGCATGCCGGTCAGCTTGAAGAATTTCGATTGCGGGTCTAGCACGTCCATCAGGTTGGTGGTGCGCACCTGCCAAGGCCAGCCGAGCTCGCGAATCACCGACGCCAGCGCGTTGGCCGCCGCGCGGTGTCCGCCACCGGCGTTGAAGTAGACGAGGTCGATCTTCGGCGGGTGCGTTGGCATCGGTGGGTGGACGACGGTGGCGAGCCAAGCGCCGCCTCGAGCATGCTGAAGCGGTGCCGTGACACCTCGATGACGACGCCGCCGCCGCTCCACAACCCGACGTAGGCGCTGTCCCACGCGCGAAGCATCGATGGCTGCTGGCGGCAGAGTCGCCACTTCGCGCATGATTGTTGCGTTGCACCAAGACCTCGCTGCAACGGACGGAACCACCATGCTCATCCACATCGGCTACGACATCGAGCTCGCGGTCACCGCGCCGACTGCGTTGATCTTCCTGCTGCGCGTGCATCCGAGCCGCGAGCACGATCTGCAAGCGCCGGAGAACGTGGGCTTGAACGATGGGCTGATCGCCACCGACTATCTCGACGCGTTCGGCAACCGCTGCGGCCGCATCCAGGTGCCTGCGCATGTGTCGTCGGTTCGCCTGACCAATCACGCGAACATCTGGGACAGCGGGCTGCCCGATGCGGTCAACTTTGGTGCGTACCAGCACGCACCCGAAGAACTGCCGACCGAGGTGCTGCAATTTTTGCTGCCCAGCCGCTACTGCGAGGTCGACAGTGAACTGCTGGCCTTTGCCTGGGCTCAGTTCGGACAGGCGCCGCTGGGTTGGGCGCGGGTGCAGGCCATTTGCGATTTCGTCCACCAGCGCATCCGCTTCGACTACGGCGCGGCGCGCGCGAACCGCAGCGCGCTGCAAGGCTTCCACGAGCAGACCGGCGTGTGTCGCGACTTCGCGCACCTGGCGGTCACGCTGTGCCGCTGCCTGAACATTCCCGCGCGCTACGCGACCGGTTATTTGGGCGACATCGGTATCCCGCCGGTGCGCTTTCCGATGGACTTCAGTGCGTGGTTCGAGGTCTACCTGGGCGGCCAGTGGTACACCTTCGACGCGCGACACAACACGCCGCGCATCGGTCGGGTCGTGATGGCGCGCGGCCGCGATGCGGGCGACGTGCCGATCACGATGACCTTCGGCCCGAACGCGCTGACCCGCTTCGAAGTCAGCACCGACGAGGTTTTTTAGGCGCATCGCCGAAATACCCATGACGTACTGCGTGGCGTTGAAGCTCCAAGACGGTCTGCTGTTCGCCTCCGATTCGCGCACCCATTCCGGCGTGGACAACTACGCCAGCTTCTGCAAGATGACGGTGTTCGAACGCGTCGGCGATCGCGTGATCGTGATGCTCAGCTCGGGTGGGCTGGCGGGCACGCAAGCGGTGATCAGCGTGCTGCGCCAGCGCATCGAATCGGCGGCCGAGCACCTTTTCAACGCACCAACGCTGTTCGATGTGGCGAACCGGGTGGCCGACGCAATGCGCCACATCGACCGCCGCGACACACCGCACATGGGCGACCATCCGTTCAACGCGTCGTTCATCCTCGGCGGCCAGATCGCCGGGCAGCCGATGCAACTGTTCCGCCTCTATGCCGAAGGCAATTTCATCGAAGCCGGCGTCGACACGCCTTTCTTGCAGACCGGCGAGGCCAAGTACGGCAAGCCGATCATCGACCGCGTCATCACGCCTTCGACCAGCTTGATCGACGGCGTCAAGTGCCTGCTGATCTCGTTCGATTCGACGCTGCGCAGCAACCTGTCGGTGGGCATGCCGATCGACCTGCTGTGCTACGAGCGCGACAGCCTGAAGGCCCATCTGCGGCACCGCTTCGAGTCCGGCGATGCGCACTTCAATGCGATCCGCGAGCTGTGGAACGCGGGCACGCGGCGCGTCTTCAAAGAACTGCCCGAGCTGCGCTGGGCCGAGACGACACCCGACACGTCGGGGGCGGTGAGGGCCGCGTCCCCGACGGATGGTTCGTCTGCGTCCTCAACACGCGATTAGCATCGATCCAACGGACGGCGCCCCGACCCGGCAGTCGATTCCGCGCCAGTCACCTCTTCATCGGGAGTTGTTTTGTCGGTCCGCACAAGCGTTTGGGTCTGCGCAGCACTCGGCGGCTACATCGCCGGATTGCTCGGATACGCCTATTTCAGCCCGGTGGCGACGGACCGCATCGACGCCGACAGCCCGGCGCTGGTGGCTTCGGGTCGCGCCGTGTATGCCGCTCACTGCGCCGCATGCCACGGCGCATACCTCGAAGGGCAGCCCAACTGGCGCAGGCCCGGCCCCGACGGCCGGCTGCCGGCCCCGCCGCACGACGAATCGGGGCACACCTGGCACCACGCCGACGCCGAATTGATCCGCGTCGTGCAACACGGGCTGGTCGTCGGCGTCGATCGGCCGCCCGGCTACCAGGGCAACATGCCCGCGTTCGGCCAGGTGCTGACGCAAGCCGACATCGTTGCGGTGCTGTCGTTCATCAAAAGCACCTGGTCGTTCGATTACCGGGCCTGGCAGGAGCGCGCGAACGCGACACCCGGCCGCAATGCGCATGAGTGATCCGGCGACGGCTTGCGACGCATGAGGCTCCTGTCGACAGCGCTCGGGTTGATCGCGATCGCGCTCACGTTCTGGTTCTTCGGCCCGCGCCCGGCCCCATCACCGCCACAGGCACCGCCGGGTTACCAGAAGGCCAAAGGCGATGCGCTTTTCGCGTCGTCGTTCAAGCAGTTCAGCAGCGCGGTCGTGCCGTTGGCGCCGTTCGAAGGCCAGCCGGTGGTCGTCTATTTCTGGGCGTCCTGGTGCGTTCCGTGTCGCGATGAGGCGCAGGCCCTGCTCGCGCTGCAAACCAAATACCGCAGCAATGGACTGGTCGTGATCGGCATCGGCGTCGACCAGTCAGACAACCTGCAGCGCTTCGTGAGGGACTTGAGAATCGACCACCCGGTGTTTGCCGGTGGCGCCGCTGCGATCGAGTTGTCGAGGAAGCTGGGCAATCTGCGCCTGGAGATGCCGTTCGCCGCCGCCGTCGATCGCGTCGGGCGGGTGTCGGCGACGCATCTGGGAAAATTTGGCCCGGCAACGCCTGAAACCCTGGCCGCAGCAGCCCTCAGGTGACGGATGCGACAGCATCTCGCGGGTCTACTCGCACACACTCGGGTGAAACGGGCATCGCAACGATGACAATCAAACCATGAGTAATCGACCCGCCGTCCTGGATTCCGCCGAGAAGCAAGCCGCTGGATCCTTGCTGCTGGGCGACCAGATGTGTTTTGCGTTGTATGCGGCGTCGAACGCCATCATTCGCGCATACCGGGCGCCACTGGCGGGTATCGGGCTGACCTATCCCCAGTACCTGGCCATGTTGGTGTTGTGGGAGCACGGCGATCAGTCTGTCAAAAGCCTGGCCGGGCAGCTTGATCTCGATTCGAGCACGATCACGCCGCTGGTCAAACGCTTGGCGGCCGCCGGTTTGGTGAACCGCGAGCGCGACCCGCTGAACGAGCGCAATCTGAAGATCGAACTCACGGCCGCCGGGCGCGCACTGCACGGCCCGGCCGCCCGCATCCAGCAGCGCGTGGCCTGCCAGACGGGGCTGGAGCCAGCGGAATTCCTGGTGCTGCGTGCCCAGTTGCATGCGCTGGCCCGTCAAATGACGCTGGCTTTGAAAGACGCAGGCAGCGCCTGACGAATTTGACGGCTTACGAGCCGATGCGCTGCAGGCTGTCGAGAAAGCGCTCTGCGTTCTGGTAGCCGATGACGCGCTTCGTCTCGAGCTCGATTCCCTGCGCGTCGAAGAACAGGATGCCCGGCGGTCCGAACAGGCCAAAGCGCTTGAGCAGTTCCCGATCGGCCGTTGAATTGGCGGTCACATCGGCCTGCAACAGCAGCATCTGGTCGAGGCGCGCCCCGACACGTGGATCGCTGAAGGTGAAGCGCTCCATCTCCTTGCAACTGACGCACCAGTCGGCGTAGAAATCGAGCATCACCGGCTTGCCCGCGGTGCGCAGTGCGGCGTCGAGTTCGGCCACCGTTCGCACGCGCTGAAAGTGCGCAGCGCCCTGCGCCGTGGTGGCGCCGACACCGGCCGCTGGAGCGGCGGATCCGAAACGCAGCAGCGGCTGCAACGCGTCGTTCGACCCCGCTACCGCCCCGACGATCTGTGCTGCACCCAGCACCGCCAGCGCCACGCTGGCTGCTTTGCCCATGCGCTGCCCAGCGCCTGCGGCATCGCCGAGGCGATCGAACGCGCCGAACATGCTGGCCGCCACCAGCGACAGCACGCCCCACCCGCCGACGGCCAGCGCATCGGGCAGCACCGGGCTCAGGATCCACCACGCCACCGCCAGCAGCAGCACGCCGAAAAAGCGCTTCACCGATTCCATCCAAGCCCCGGCCTTGGGCAACAGCGACCCGGCCGAGGCGCCCACCAGCAGCAGAGGCACGCTCATGCCGGCCGCCAGCGAAAACAGCGCGCTGCCGCCCAGCAGCACATCGCGGCTCTGGCTGATGTAGAGCAGCGCCCCGGCCAGCGGCGCGGCCACGCACGGGCTGACGATCAGCGCCGACAGCCCGCCCATCGCGAACACGCCTGCCCAACGGCCGCCTTGCAAGCGGCTGGCGCGCGCATCGAGCCGGTCGCGCACAAAAGCGGGCAGTTGCAACTCGTAGAAACCGAACATCGACAGCGCGAGCAGGCTGAGCATCAGCGCAAAGGCCGTCAGCACCCACGGGTTCTGCAAGGCCGCCGCGAGGCCTTCCCCGGCCAGCCCGGCGGCGACGCCGAGCGCGGTGTAGACCAGCGCCATGCCGAGCGAGTACGCCAGCGCCAGACCGAAGCCACGCGAGCGCGAACCGCCGCCGTCGGAGCCCGATTGGCCGACGATGATGGACGACAGGATCGGCAGCATCGGCAGCACGCACGGGGTGAAGGACAGCAGCAGCCCAGCGCCGAAAAACACGCCGACCACCACCCACAGTCGGCCACTGCGCAGCGCGTCGGCGATGCCGGAGAAGTCGGTGTCCGCATCCGCCGCATTGACGCGGCTCGAAGCGCCGCCGGCATCCGCTGGCGCGGTCGCTGTTGCCGACAGGGCCGCCGGCGCCGCCGCCGCCACCGTCGCCGCGACGGCGCCCTCGGTCTGCACGGCGACGCTACCGTCGCCGCCGAAGCCGGCCAACTGCACGCGTGCGACGCTTTCCATCGGTGGGTAGCACAGGCCCGCGTCGGCGCAGCCCTGGCTGGTCACCTTCAGCGTGAAGCCGGCCGTTGCGGCTTCCACCGGCACGCGGATCAACACGCGCCCGCGGTGGGTTTCGACTTCCTTGGCGAAGGTCTCGTCGTACTTGATCTTGCCGGGTGGAACCAGTGCCGTGCCCAGTCGCATGCTGGCTGCATTCGCGGCGGGCTCATCGGCCGCGAAGGCGAACTGCTCGCGATACAGGTAATAGCCGTCGGCCACGGTGAACGCGACTTCGACCGTGCGCTCGTCGAGCGCGCGGGCTTCGAAACGAAAGGCTTGCTCGGGGGGCAGGAAATCGGCAGCCGCCTGCGCCGGGGCGATCGCCAGCCCTTGAAACGCCAACAGGATCGAAACAAGAAAACGCAGCAATACAGAAGTCATGGTCATGGCTGAGAACGGTCGGCGGGGTAGAGGGCCGCATGGAGTGGAGTCAGTTGGTCGCCGAAAGTGCCCACGTCTTCCAGGCAGCGCAGGTCCAGGCACAGCGCGCCGTCGCGCACATGGCCGATGACCGGAATCGGCAAGCCGCGCCAAGCCCATTCCAGGCGCTTGAGCGCGGCGCCACTGCCGCGACCTGCGGTGACGGGCGCCATCGCCAGCCCCGCACTCGGCAGCACATCGACCGGCCGCGCGCCGCTGCCGATCTGGCTGCGCAGCGCCAGCGTTTGGACGGCGTACAGCGGCCCGACGGCGGCAGCCACCTGCGGCAGCAGTTGTGCGGCAAGTGCGGCGATGTCGGCCTCGGACCGCGTCAGCAGCCGCAGGGTGGTGAGCCGCTCATGCAGGCGCTCGGGGTGGCGGTACAGCCGCAGCACCGCTTCGAGTGCGGCCAGCGTCAGCTTGCCGACACGGAGTGCGCGCTTCAACGGATTTTTCTTGATGCGCTGGATCAGATCCGCGCGCCCGGCGATCAGCCCGGCTTGCGGCCCGCCGAGCAGCTTGTCGCCGCTGAACAGCACCAGGTCGCAGCCATCGGCCAGGGCCTGCTGCACCGTCGGTTCTTTGGGCAAGCCGTAGGCCGCGAGGTCGATCAGCGTGCCGCTGCCGAGGTCGTTGACCAGCGGCAGGCCGCGCGCATGCGCCAGCGTGGCCAGTTCGCGTTCGGGCACCGCTTTCGTGAAGCCGGTGATCGCGAAATTGCTCCAGTGCACTTTCATCAACATCGCGGTGCGCGGGTTGATAGCCTCCTCGAAATCGGCCAGGTGGGTGCGGTTGGTGGTGCCGACCTCGTGCAGCTTGGCCCCGGCGCGGCTCATGATGTCGGGCACGCGGAAGGCGCCGCCGATCTCGATCAGCTCGCCGCGCGAGACGATCACTTCCTTGCGCTGCGCCAGCGTGTTCAGCGTCAGGAACACCGCCGCCGCGTTGTTGTTGACGACGGTGCAGGCCTCGGCGCCGGTCAGCTCGCGGATCAGGCCTTCGACCAGGTCGTCGCGATCGCCGCGGCCCGCGCTGTCGAGATCGAATTCGAGGTTGCACGGCATGCGCATCGCGAGCGTCACCGCATCGATCGCTTCCTGCGGCAGCAGCGCCCGGCCCAGGTTGGTGTGCAGCACGGTGCCAGTGAGGTTGAACATCGCGCGCAGCCGCGGGCGGGCGGCGCTGGCGAGGCGCTCGGCGGCCGCTGCAAGCAAGGCGTCGTCGGTCGGCAGGTCGGTGGCCGTGACAGCGCACTCGCGTGCTGCGGCGAGCACCGTGCGCAGCGTCGCCACCACGGTGTAGTGGCCGTGATCCTGCAGCAGTGCGATCGACCGTGCATGGCCCAGCAAGCGATCGATCGACGGCAGCGCCTGGCGGCCGTCGCGTGCGGCCATCTCGGCGTTCAGCGGCGCGGTTGCCATCGTTCAGGCCCGCCGCAGTGGGGCCAGCGACCGTGGCGGAAAAGAGTGGGAGTCGAACCCACCAGGAACCGAAGATCGGCCCCTTCCGGTTTTGAAGACCGGACGTCCCACCGGGGAGCGCTTCTCTTCCAATTCATGTTTTGCATCGGGTTGCATTTGCGGATTGTTCACTGTGCGCCTGCCGCCGCCGCGTCGCCGAACACCGTCGCAACAGCCTGCCGCACACGCCGGCCGTCGCGCAGCCGCATCGTGAAGCCGGCGCGGTCGAAAAATTCGAGCATCGGGATGCCGAGATTTCGGTGCAGCCCGGTCGCCTCGCGAAACGGCCCGACAGTGACCACGCCGCGCGGCTGCGACTGCGCCAGGGCTTCGGTCTGCGCCGCGAGCAGCGCCACCGTGTGCGGTAAAAAGAAGACTTCGCGGCGCACCCGGTGCAGTTGCCCCATGCGGGCGAGTCGACAAAACAGCGTGCGCAAGACGTCGTCGCCCACGCCCAGATCGCGGGCCAGCTCGGGCACCTGCGGCGGCGCGAGGCCTGCGGCATCGAGCTGCGGTTTGGCACGTTCCCACAACTGCTGCTCGGCCGCGCTCAGCGTGACGCGGTGGCCGCTGAGCTGAAATCGCGCGCCGACGCGCAGCACGCGCTGCTGCGCCAGCGCGGTGTCGAGCAGGCTCGCGACGACCGCGGTGTCGGGTCGCTGCGGCATCAGGCCGCGCAGCTCCTGCACATTGGCGCCGACGCTGTCGGGTGAACGCTCGTGAAATGTCGCCAAGGCGGCGAGTGCCTGTTCGGCGAGCTGCTGCCAATGCGCCGGGCTGAAAGCGCGCGCCGCGCCGCCGGCGCGCAGCACCTGGGCGCCAGCGGCGTCGAGCAGCGGGAGGAGCGCTGCGTCTTCGAGCTTGGAAATGCACGCGAACCAGCGCAGGTCGACGCCAGAAGGTGCGCAGTTCAACAACGCGGCCAGCGCTTTCTGCGGTGTCTCGGCCTCCAGCGCGGCCAGCCACGCTGCGCGCTGCGGCTTGCGCCGCCCGCGCTCTGACGGAGCCGGGTCGAGCACCTGTCCGCCGCCCAGCGTGCGCTGCGCCGACTGGTCGCGGACGATGAAGCGGTCGCCGTGCAGCGCGCCGACCGCCTGATCCAGCACCAGTTGCACCAGCGCGTCCTTGCCGGGCTGCAAGGCTGCATCGTCAAGCAGCGCAATGCGGCCGTTGACATGCGCTGCGCCAAGATGCACATGCACCGGCGTCCAGTGGCGCAGCGCACGCGCCTCGGTGGGCAGCAGCGCGAGCCGCGCGTCGATGCGCTGCGTCGGCGCGTGCAGCGGTGCGGACAGCAGCCACTGGCCGCGTGCGATGTCGCGCCGATCGAGCTGCGGCGCCACGATGTTGAGCGCGCAACGCTGGCCGCGCGAACCCGTCGCGGCGACCCGGTTTTGCGCGTGCAGGCTGCGCACGCGTACCTCGACGCCGAGTGGCGAAATCAGCAGCCGGTCACCGACCGCCACCGCACCGTCGAACACCGTGCCGGTGACCACGGTGCCGATGCCGTCGAGCGTGAACGAGCGATCGATGGCGAGGCGAAACAACCCGCTGCCGCGTTCTGCCGCGCCCGCTGCGGCGGTGCGCGCTGCGGCGTGCAAATGCGCCTGCAATTCGGCGATGCCTTCACCGCTGACCGATGACACCGGCAGGATCGGGAAGTCGGCTTGTGCGCGACCGGCCAGCAACTGGCGAACCTCAGCCAGCGCCTCCGCGCGTCGATCGGCATCGACGCGGTCGACCTTGGTCAGCGCGACCACGCCGCAATCGAGCCCCAGCAGGTCGAGGATCGCCAGGTGCTCGACGGTCTGCGGCATCGGGCCGTCGTCGGCGGCAACCACGAGCAGCACGTGGTCGATGCCGGTGGCCCCGGCCAGCATGTTGTGGATGAATTTCTCGTGCCCGGGCACGTCGATGAAGCCGAGCACGTCGCCACCCGGCAATGCCTGATACGCATAGCCGAGGTCGATCGTGATGCCGCGCGCTTTCTCTTCTTTCAGGCGATCCGCATCGACGCCGGTCAACGCCTTGACCAGCGAGGTCTTGCCATGGTCGATGTGACCTGCGGTGCCGACGATCATGGATGGGTGCGATATCTGATCTGTGATGAAAAGGGGCCCGCATTGCGGCGGGCCCCTTGTCGACTGTCACCGGGGCGCGGTGCGACTGCGCCCCGTCTTGCTTACTTCTTCACCGACGTTTCAGCCAACTCGAGCATCCACGTTTTGTACGGCACGAAGTTGACACGGTTGCTCACCGCATACAGCTTCGACGGCGCATACAAGAACACGACATTGGCCTGGTCGTGGATGTAGCGGTTCATCTCGGCGGTCAACTTCTCCAGCTTGCGCTGGTCCGTCTCGGCCACGAGCTTTTGGCTCAAGGTGTTGAAGGCCGCGTCTTCCGGCATCTTGCGGAAGCCGCCGTCCTTGCCGAAGAACTCGCGGAAGACGACGCCGTACGGGTACTCGGGCGACCAGTCGAAATGCTCGACCAGCCACACGTCCCAGTTGTCGCCTTTCGGAGCGCCGGAATAGTCGGCCACGACCTTGATGCCGGCTTTCGCCAGACCCACGGTCATCGCTTCGACCACGCCTTTGTAGCCCTCACCCGCCACCACGGTCACGCTGCTGATGCCTGCCGCGGCGAGCGTCTTGCCAGCGGCAGACGGATCGAACGCATAAGGCTTCAACGACGCTTCGTAGCCGAACTGGCCCGGCATGATCATCGACGACATGACGGTGCCGTAGCCCATCGCGCCGTTTTTGACCACCGCCGCCCGATCGACCGCCATGTTCAGCGCCTGGCGCAGCTTCAAGTCGTTCCACTTGGAGTTGGCGACATTGCGGTTGAGCACACCGGCCAGCACCGTCTTCGATTTGCTCTCGACGACTTTGGCTTTCGTGCTCTTCTTCATCGCCACCGCTTCGGCCGGAGACAGCTCGGTCACCACATCGACCTTGCCGCCCTTGGCGACTTCTTCAAGCGCCTCGGCTTTCGAGATGACGTTGTCGAAGACGATCGTCGCCTTCGGAATGCGCGCCTTGTTCCAGTAGTTGGCGTTGGGTTCGAGCGTCAGCGTTGGTGAACGCTTGTCAAGAACCGAAGCACCTTCTTTGAGCACAAACGGACCAGTCCCCCACGGACCCGGTTCGTCGATCACTCACCAATTGCCTTCGGCGTTGCCAGTTTTCTTGTTCTTGAAGCCGTTGGTGTCCCAGAACTTGGTGCTGGCGACGTGCATGCCGCGGAACTTCATGATCGCGGCACTGTCGGTGCTCGGAAAGATGAAGCGCACGGTGTAGTCGTCGACGATCTTCAGCTCGGTCTTCTTGGCAAAATTCAGGAAAGCGCCCGGCGGATGTGGATTCTCCGACTTTTGCACTTCGTCGAAGCTGCGGCGAAACACCTTGGCGTTGAACTCTTCGCCGTCCTGGAATTTCACGCCCTTGCGCAGCTTGAATTCCATCGTGGTGTCGTCGACCCAGCGGTAGCTTTCAGCCAGCGTGGGCACGGTTCGGCCGTCCTTGTCTACCCGCACCAGTTCTTCCATGGTGTTCCAGGTGATGGACAGCCAGTTCACCGGCGACGGATCGACCACGTTGATGACCGGCGTGGCAGCAGAAGCTGCCAGCGCGGCGGTACCCAGCGTGATCGCCATCGCCAGTGTCCGCAGGCGCGCTTGCAAGCGCGGTGCGGTAACTGGATGGTGAGCGAATTTCATTGTGGTTGTCTCCTTTGGATGGTCTAACGGACTCGTGTCTAGCTTCCCCACTGCGCCGACCGTCGATCAACGAATCAACGGCCGTACCAGTTCCTCGAATTTGCCGGGCGGAGTTTCGCCCAGCAGCGTCTGCGTGACCCGGCCAGCGGCATCCACGACCACGGCGAAGGGCAATCCCCCGACGCTGTTGCCCAATTGCTTGGACAAGGCAAGGGCGTCGTTGCTGCCGATCAGCACGGGGTAGTTGATCTGATGATCGCGAGCAAAGGCTTGCACCTTGTCGGTGTTGTCGATCGCGATGCCGACAACGTTGATCTGGCTGCCGTACTTGGCATGCAGCGCGATCAGCTCTGGCACTTCCTTCTTGCACGACTTGCACCAGGTCGCCCAGAAATACACCACCATCGGCTTGCCCTTGAACTGGGCCAGGGCCTGCGGCTTGCGGTCGAAACCCTTGAAACTGGCCGCG
>JANMTL010000054.1:0-16098 GCA_031390425.1 Rhizobacter sp. | reverse complement strand
CTGGGAGAGCCGCGCCTCGCTCGACGCCGTCAACAGCCCGGAGATCCGCGCCGCGGTCGAGACCGTCATCGACGAGCTGAACGCCGGGCGCATCCGCGTCGCCGAGCGCCACGGCGTGGGTCAGTGGACAGTGAACCAGTGGATCAAGAAAGCCGTGCTGCTGAGCTTCCGGCTCAACGACAACAAGTTGATGCGGGCCGGCGACCTGGGCTTCTACGACAAGGTGCAGACCAAGTTCGCGCACCTCGACGAAGCGCAGTTGCGGGCCAGCGGCGTGCGCGTCGTGCCGCCGGCGGTGGCGCGGCGCGGCAGCTACATCGCGAAGAACGCGATCCTGATGCCGTCGTTCGTGAACATCGGCGCGTACGTCGATGAAGGCACGATGGTCGACACCTGGGCCGCCGTCGGCTCGTGCGCGCAGATCGGCAAGAACGTGCACCTGTCGGGGGGCGTGGGCATCGGCGGCGTGCTCGAACCGATGCAGGCCAACCCCACCATCATCGAAGACAACTGCTTCATCGGCGCACGCTCCGAGGTCGTCGAGGGCGTGATCGTCGAGGAGAACTCGGTCTTGTCGATGGGCGTGTACATCGGCCAGAGCACGAAGATCTACGACCGCGCGACCGGCAAGGTCAGCTATGGCCGCGTTCCGGCGGGCTCGGTGGTGGTGAGCGGCAACCTGCCGAGTGCCGACGGCAGCCACAGCCTGTACTGCGCCGTGATCGTGAAGCAGGTGGACGCACAGACGCGCGCCAAGACCAGCATCAACGACTTGTTGCGGGCCTGAGCACCATGAGCGGCGCGAACATGGAGCGGGTGTTGCGGTTGATGTCCGAGAAGGGCGCCTCCGACGTCTACCTGTCGGCCAGCTCGCCGATCCTGATCAAGATCAACGGGCAGATCGTTCAGTTGAGCGATCAACCGTTGGCGCCCGCGCAGCCCCGGCAACTGCTGGCCGAGGTGCTGACGCCAAAGCAGCTCGAAGAACTCGACGACACCGGTGAGCTCAACGTCGGTGTCGGCTTGCCCGGCGTCGGCAGCTTCCGGCTCAGCGGCTTCAAGCAGCGCGGCTCGATCGCGGCGGTGTTCCGCTGCATTCCGTTTCAGATTCCGACGCTCGAAAGCCTGCAGGTCCCGCCGCTGCTGAACACGCTGGTGCTGGAAAAGCGCGGGCTGATCCTGATGGTCGGCTCGACCGGCGCCGGCAAAAGCACGACGCTGGCCGCGATGCTCGAGCAGCGCAACCAGCAGATGGCCGGCCACATCCTGACCATCGAGGACCCGATCGAGTTTCTGTTCAGCAACAAGAAGTCGGTGGTCAACCAGCGCGAGGTCGGGCGCGACACGCAATCGCTGCAAATCGGCTTGCGCAACGCGCTGCGGCAGGCGCCGGACTGCATCCTGATCGGCGAAATCCGCGACCGCGAGACGATGACGGCGGCGATTTCGTATGCGCTGTCGGGCCACCTGGTGCTGTCGACGCTGCACGCGAACAACAGCTACCACGCGCTCGGCCGCATCTTGTCGTTCTACGCGCCCGAGGCGCGGCCAGCGCTGCTGTCCGACCTGTCGTCCGGCTTGCGCGCGGTGGTGTCGCAGCGGCTGGTGCGCGCGACCGCTGGCGGACGCATCCCGGCGGTCGAGGTGATGTTGAACACCAAGCTGGTTTCCGATCTGATCAATGTCGGCGACTTCGGCGGGGTGCGCGAAGCGATGGAGAAATCGATGGCCGAAGGCTCGCAGACCTTCGAGCAGGATCTGGCGCGCCTGATCACCCAGGGCACGATCACCCGCGACGAAGGCCTGGCCTTTGCCGACTCGCCGACCAACCTGTTGTGGCGGCTGCAAAACGACATGTCGCCGGTGTCGCGCATCCACACCAAGAAAGAAGAGCCCGACGACGGCGCCAGCTTCACCGAGATCACGCTCGACGTGCGCCCGGAGCCGCTGACCACGCGCGCCGCGCCGTTGATCGGCTCGTGACCGATGCGCAAAACCCGACACGCACTCAGCGCCACCGAATGACCCTGCCAGCCTTCACTCCATGACCCTCCTAGCTCTGATCACGCGCGAAGCCGCCCGCCTCAAAAAGGCGGGCGTCTCGTTTGGGCACGGCACCGCGAACGCCTTCGACGAAGCCGCCTGGCTGGTGCTCTGGAGCCTGTCGATGGACCTCGATGCGCTCGAAGCGCAAGCGCAGCGCGAGATGTCGCCCGACGAGGAAGCAAAGGCCGTCGCGCTGGTGACGCGCCGCATCGAAACCCGCCAACCCGCTGCCTACTTGACGCGCGAAGCGTGGCTGCAAAACGTGCCGTTCTATGTCGATGAGCGCACGATCGTGCCGCGCTCGTTCATCGCCGAATTGTTGGTCGATGGCGAGGAGCAAGGCTCGCTCGACGCGTGGCTGTCCGACCGCACGCAGCGCGTGCTCGATTTGTGCACCGGAAACGGCAGCCTGGCGGTGATCGCAGCGCTGGCGTACCCCGAGGTCGAGGTCGATGCCTGCGACCTGTCCGACGAGGCGCTCGCGGTCGCGAAGATCAACGTCGAAAAGCACCAGCTCACGAAGCGCATCACCCTGATGAAGTCGGACCTGCTCGACAGCGTGGTCGGCCCCTACGACCTGATCCTGTGCAACCCGCCCTACGTCAACGCGCACAGCATGGCCGCACTGCCCGATGAATATCGGCACGAGCCCGCAATGGCCTTGGCCGGTGGCGAGGACGGCATGGATCTGGTGCGCCGCATCGTCGGCGACGCGGCGGCAAAGCTCACCGACATCGGCGTGCTGGTGCTGGAGGTCGGCAACGAACGCGCGCATTTCGAGGCTGCATTTCGTCGCCTCGAAGTCGCCTGGCTGGAAACCAGCGCGGGCGACGACGCGGTGCTTCTGGTGACCCGCGAAGAGCTGGTGCGCTGGGCGCGGCGCAGCGAAACCTGGAGGGCGTGAGGCCATGATCACGCTCAAAGAAGTGACGCTGCGGCGCGGCACGAAGCTGGTGCTGGATGCCGCCACGGTGACGATCCAGCCGGGCGAAAACGTGGGCTTGGTCGGCCGCAACGGCGCGGGCAAGTCCAGTCTGTTCGCGCTGCTGACCGAGCGGCTGCATTCCGACGGCGGCGAGGTCTACATGCCGCCGCGCTGGCGGGTCGGCGAGGTCGCGCAGAACATGCCCGAGACCGACGACGGCGCGACCGATTTCGTGCTGGAAGGCGACACGCGCTTGATGGAAGCGCAGGCCCAGCTCACGGCGGCCGAAGCCGGTGACGACGGCCACGCGATCGCCGACGGCCACCAGGCACTGGCCGATGCCGGCGCCTTCGATGCGCGTCCGCGCGCCCAGGCACTGCTGATGGGCCTGGGTTTCAAGAGCGAGCAGCTCGACGCGCCGGTCAACAGCTTTTCGGGCGGCTGGAGAATGAGGCTGCAGCTCGCGCGCGCGCTGATGTGCCCTGCCGATCTGCTGCTGCTCGACGAGCCGACCAACCACCTCGACCTCGATGCGCTGGTCTGGCTCGAAGCCTGGCTCAAGCGCTTCGAAGGCACGATGCTGGTGATCAGCCACGACCGCGAGTTCCTCGATGCGATCACCAACGTGACGGTGCATCTGGAAGACACCAAGCTGACGCGCTACGGCGGCAACTACACCGCGTTCGAAGAGATGCGCGCCGAGCGGATGGTGCTGCAGCAGGCCAGCTTCGTGAAGCAGAAGGAGAAGATCGCCCACCTGCAAAAGTTCATCGACCGCTTCAAGGCCAAGGCCAGCAAGGCCAAGCAGGCGCAAAGCCGCGTCAAGGCGCTGGACCGGATGGAGAAGCTGGCGCCGATATTGACCGCGCGCGAGTTCTCGTTCGAGTTCCGCGAGCCGCTGAACCTGCCGAACCCGATGTTGAGTCTCAAGGACGTCGAATGCGGATATCCCGCGCTCGACGAAGGTGGGGCCGACAAGATCATCGTGCGCAACATCAGCCGCTCGGTGCTGGCCGGCCAGCGCATCGGCATCCTGGGCGCCAACGGTCAGGGCAAGTCGACGGTTGTGAAGACGATTGCGCGCACGCAGGCGGCGCTCGGTGGCACGATCACCGAAGGCAAGGGCTTGGCGATCGGCTACTTTGCACAGCAAGAGATGGACGTGCTGCGCCCTGGCGATTCGCCGCTGAACCACATGATCCGGCTGGCGCGCGACGTCAGCCCGCAGGCACGCGAACAAGAGCTGCGCAACTTCCTCGGCCAGTTCCGCTTTGCTGCCGACATGGTCAACCAGCCGGTCGGCACACTCAGCGGCGGCGAAAAGGCGCGGCTGGTGCTGGCGATGCTGGTCTGGCAACGTCCCAACCTGCTGCTGCTCGACGAGCCGACCAATCACCTCGACCTCGACACGCGTGAAGCACTGTCGATGGCGCTGAATGAGTTCGAGGGCTCGCTCATGTTGGTCAGCCACGACAGAGCGCTGTTGCGCGAAGTCTGCGACGAATTCTGGCTGGTCGCCGATGGCGGTGTGCGCCCGTTCGACGGCGACCTCGACGACTACCAGAAGTACCTGCTCGACACCGCCCGCGCGCAGGCCAAGGCGATGCGTGAGGCGGGCAATGCGAGCAAGAAGGCGGCGGCGCCGACCGCTGCGCCCCTGCCCGCGAAAGCAGCGGTGGTGGTTACTCCCGCACCGGTGGCGCCGAAGCTTGCCGCCACACCGGCCCGCCGCGACGACCGCAAGGCCGACGCGCAGGCGCGTCAATCGAAGTCGGACGAACTGAAGCCGCTGCGCAAGGAATTGATGCGCATCGACAACCGCCTCGGCGTGCTGTTCGGCGATCGCGACTCGATCGAAGCCAACTTCGCGAGCGGCACGCCGACACCGGCCCAACTGGCCGACAGCGGCAAGAAGTTGAAGGCGATCACCGAAGAGATCGGCCGGCTCGAAGGCCAGTGGCTCGACCTCAGCACCCAGGTCGATGAGCTGACGGCCAAGGCTGGCTGAGGGTCCGTCGGCGTCGGCACGCTGGCGACCCCCCCATCTACGGGGGGCGCCCGATCGGATGGTCGGCTTGTCACGGGACTGACATCCTGGATGCCTAGCGTTGATGATTCCCGACTTATTCACGGTCTCATCCCATGAACGCACGCCTTTCCTGCCTCGCCAGCGCCGCCCTCGTCGGCCTGGCGCTTCCGTCATTCGCCGCACCGACGTTCGTCAACGGCCTGGTTCTCAGCGGCGCCGCGCTCGATGCCAGCGGCGGCAGCGACGCCAACACCGGACGCGTTGGCTATTTTTCCGATCTGTACTACGACTCGAGCCGCAGCGAGTGGTGGGCCTTGTCCGACCGCGGCCCGGGTGGCGGCGTGATCAGCTACGACACGCGTGTCCAACGCATCGGCCTCGACGTGAACGCCAGCACCGGTGCGATCTCGAATTTCAAGGTGCTCGACACCGTCAAGTTCACAAACGCTGCCGGTCTCGCCTTCAACGGCTTGAATCCGTTGCTGCTCAATGGCAACGCCGCGACGCTCGGCCGGTCGTTCGATCCGGAAGGCTTCGTCGTCAACCCGAAGACCGGCAGCTTCCTGGTGTCCGACGAGTACGGTCCGTCGATCTATGAATTCAATCGCAGCGGCACCTTCATCCGGGCCTTCAACACGCCGACGAATCTGCGGCCGACGGTCGGCGGCAGCGCCAACTACGTGGCGACGCGCGACAGCGGCCTCAACGGAGGGCGGCAGGACAACCGCGGCTTCGAAGGGCTGACGGTCACGCCCGACGGCAAGAAGGCTTACGCCGTGCTGCAGGACCCGCTGATCAACGAAGTCGGCACGAACAACGGCCGCAATGGACGCAATGTGCGCATCGTCGAGTTCGACGTGGCCAGCGGCGACGCCACGCGGCAACTCGCTTACCAGCTCGAACCTCAGGCCGATGTGGCGGCCCGCATCGTCGCCGCAGGCGGGACCGCCACCGCCACAGACCCGCGCCAGGGCCGCAACATCGGGCTGTCGTCGATCTTTGCGCTGAACGACTCGGAGTTCCTGGTCATCGAGCGTGACAACCGCGGCCTCGGGGTCGACGATCCGCTGGGCGCGAACGTCATCGGCAGCAAGCAGGTGTTCAAGATCGACATCACCGGCGCCACCGATGTGAGTTCGGTGGTCCAGCTCGGCGGCACGACGCTGCCGGTCGGCGTTGTCGCGGTCACCAAGAGCGCGACCTTCATCGATCTGGCCGCCCACTCGGTGTTGCCGAACGGCAAGCGGGCCGAGAAGTGGGAGGGCCTGGCGGTCGGACCGCAATTGGGCGACGGCAGTTTCGTGCTGGTCACCGGCACCGACAACGACTACAGCGTCACGCAGGACACCACCACCTTCGTGCAGTCCGATGTCTATGTCGACTTCAACGGCCACAGCGTTCAGTGCGCAATCGATGTGAAATGCGCACCGGCAGGGTATTCGTTGATTCCGGGCGTGTTGCATGCTTACAAGGTCAGCGTTGCCGACCTGTCTGGCTACATCGCCGCAGCGCCGATCCCCGAGCCACAAACCTACGCGTTGATGTTGGCCGGCCTGGGCGTCGTCGGCTGGGCGGCGAAGCGCAAGGCGAAGGCTGCATCGGTCCAGACCGGCTGAACCTGCGGTCACCCCCGGATTGAAATGAAACGGTCCTTCGGGGCCGTTTTTTATGCGGGCTGGCGCTGCATCAACTGAAGCATCAATTCGACGCGCGCCTTGACCGGCGTCAGGTCGTCAGCGCCCGGCAGGCGGTGGGTGGCAGTCGGCAGCAGCCTACCGTCGCCGCAGCGCAGGCTGCACAGCACGGCAACGCCTTGCGACTGCGCGATCAGCAGCGCCGATTCGAGGTCCCCGTGCAGCGTGCCGTTGCCGGTCGCGGCGACGACCAGGCCATCGATGCGCTCGGCGGACCCTGCGGCGCACAAGGCTCGCACCACCGCGCCGCTGGCACCGGCGTGGCTGACGACGATCTCGACTCGCGGCCAGTCGGACACCGTCCTCCGGAGCGCGATGGAGATCGGCGTCACCGACTCCACCGGGCTTTTGAACCAGCGCACCCGACCGCGCTCGACGCCACCCAGCGGCCCGGCATCGCCCGAGCTGAATGCGTCCAGACGGTACGGGTGCACCTTGCGCACCTGCCGGGCGGAGTGCACCGTACCGGCCAGCACCGTCAGCACCCCGGCAGCACCGGGGTCGCGCGCCACCGTCACCGCGTCGAGCAGGTTCTGCGGGCCGTCTGATTGCAAGGCGTTGGCCGGACGCATCGAGGCGGTCAACACCACCGGCTTGGTGGGCGCCAGCACGCGCTGCAAAAAGTAGGCGGTCTCTTCCAGCGTGTCGCTGCCGTGCGTGATGACGATGCCGGCCACTTCGGCGCGCGCAAGGTGGTACGCCACCCGCAACGCCAGCGCTTGCCAGAGGGCATGGCTCATGTCCTTGCTGTCGATCTGCGCAACCTGTTCGCTTTCGAGCGGCGCATCGGCGAGCTCAGGAACGTCGGCCAGCAGTGAGGCAATGCCGAGTTGTGCGGCGGTGTAGCCGAACGGATCGGCCGACGAGCCGGCGGTGCCGGCGATCGTGCCGCCGGTTCCGAGGACCACGACCGTAAAAGCCAGTTTTTGCATTTTTTGGAAAGCTGGATGAAAATACAGTGACTGGATGAACAATCAGCTCCCGCGTTCAACGAATGTCGCCGCACCATAAAAACCACCGAGGACCGCCATGCAAGACGCCCCGAAACTCACCGACAGGCAGCAGCAAATTCTCGATCTGGTTCAAAGTGCGATCGAACGCACCGGCGCGCCGCCGACCCGTGCCGAGATCGCCACCGAACTCGGCTTCAAGTCGGCCAACGCCGCCGAAGAACATCTGCAGGCGCTGGCCCGCAAGGGCGTGATCGAGCTGGTGGGCGGTACCTCGCGGGGCATCCGTTTGAAGTCTGACACATTGCGCGCGCTGAACCTGATGCGCGGCAAGCAGTTCAGCCTGCCGCTGCCCAGCCTGGCGCAACTGAGTCTGCCGCTGGTCGGACGCGTGGCCGCCGGCAGCCCCATCCTGGCTCAGGAGCACATCGACCAAACCTACCTGATGGAGTCGAGCATGTTCCCTCGCCGGCCAGACTACCTGTTGAAGGTGCGCGGCATGAGCATGCGCGACGCCGGCATCATCGACGGCGATCTGCTCGCGGTGCAGAAGGCCCGCGACGCGAAAAACGGGCAGATCGTCGTCGCGCGGCTCGGCGACGAGGTCACCGTCAAGCGCTTCAAGCGCACCCGCACCACGATTGAGCTGCATCCCGAGAACCCCGACTTCGAAACCATCGTGATCCCGTTCGGTGACGTCGATTTCGAACTCGAAGGCCTGGCCGTCGGCCTGATCCGCAACAACATGATGCTGTAGGCGCAGGCTGCGGCAGCGGCTACATCCCGAGACGTCTGACCGACGATCGCCGGGCTTTTCCAGCGATCGACGGCGGCGTCTAGGGCAAAAAATTCGTGTCGAACGTCACGCCCCGCGTGAGGAGTCGATCGACATGTTGAACCGCTGGACACAACGACTGCAAACGACCTGGGCGACACGCGCCCGGCCTGCACCGGCCGAGCACGCACTGCAGCATGCCGCGCCGCCCCCGGCAGCGCAGCGCACCGAAGTTTGTCCGCCCGACCGGCTGTACCGGCGGTCACGCTGGCGGAGCGGCTTGCGCAACTGGCTGAACACCGGTTGGGAGCTCAGTTCGCCTGCGGCGCTGTCGGTAGATCGAGTACCGACGGCCACCTCGCCCGCGCCCGAGCCCGAGCCCACGCCGTTCGTCGACATCCGCCAGGAATTCACCGACAGCTTGAACGACATCGACACCGAGCCTGCGGCAGAGCTGCGGGCGCAGATCGAGCGGGCCCGTTCTCCACGCGAGCTTTGGCACCTGCGATCCGCGCTGTACACGCTGGTGGCCACACAACACAGCGAATCGCAAGCCCTGTTGCGGATGGGACGCCTGAACCGGCATTTCCCGAACCGCACCCTGCGCTACGGCCTCGTGCGGCGCTGAGATGTCGCTGCGCCCGCGAGCCCGCCCCGACGCCGAACTCTGGCGCGCCGTCCATCAGAGGCCGGCCGCGAGAATCGCGTCTGCAAGCGTTGGCACATCCCGCAGCGACAGCTCAACCGTCGCTGCGCACGGTCTGCCTGCCGACCGGCTGGCGATGGCCGCGTCCCGGGTGATCAGCGAGCGGCATTCGCACCTCCGATCGATTTGAGCGGCACGCGTCAGTCGCGCCCGATGAAATCGAACTTGCCGAGCTCCACGCCGTTGTGCCGCAGCAGCGCGTAGGCGATGGTCAGGTGAAAGTAGAAGTTCGGCAGCACCCAGTGCTTCAGGTAGGTCTCGCCGGGGAACTTCAACGCGGTCGCGCCGCGGATCGGCACCTCGATCTCCTTGGCTTCGGAGCCGTCGATCTGAGCCGCTGATACCGACTTGACGAAATCGAGCGTCTTCACGATGCGCTGCCTCAATTCGCCCAGCGTCGCTTCGGTGTCCTCGAATTTGGGCGCGGTGCTGCCCGAGAGGCGCGCCACGCAGTACTTGACGGTGTCGCTGGCGATCTGGATCTGTTTGGTGAACGGCAGCATGTCGGGCGCGAGACGCGCGGCCAACAAGACCGATGTGTCGAACTTCTTGGCGACCGCATGCGCCTCGGCGGCGTCGAGCCAGCGCAGCAGGTTGCCCAGCATCTTCTCGAAGACCGGCACACTGGCCGAGTACATGGAAATAGACATGAAAAACTCCTGACGGTTGAACCGGAGCACTCCGGTGGCCGACGATGCTAATGCGCAGGGCCAAGGCCTGCCGGCGGGCACAATCAGAGGTTCCTTCAAGCGCTGCATGCCGTGAACATCATCATCCTCGACGACTACCAGGACGCGGTGCGCAAACTGAAGTGCGCCGACAAGATGGAGGCGCTGCACGCCAAGGTATTCACCAACACGGTCAAGGGCATCGGACAGCTGTCGATCCGCCTGCGCGACGCCGAGGTGCTGGTGCTGATCCGCGAACGCACCCATTTCCCGAAGCAACTGCTCGAAAAGCTGCCCCGATTGAAATTGATCTCGCAGACCGGACCGGTCAGCTCGCACATCGATGTCGAAGCCTGCACCCGGCTCGGCATCGCGGTGGCTGAAGGCAACGGTTCACCGGTCGCACCGGCCGAGCTGACCTGGGCGCTGATCATGGCGGCAATGCGCCGCGTGCCGCAGTACATCGGCAACCTGAAGCACGGCGCCTGGCAGCAATCGGGGCTGAAGGCCTCGTCGATGCCCCCCAATTTCGCCCTCGGCATGGTGCTGAACGGCAAGACGCTGGGCGTCTGGGGCTACGGCCGCATCGGCCAGTTGGTGGCCGGCTATGCACACGCTTTCGGCATGCGTGTCATGGTGTGGGGCAGCGAATCGGCGCGTGAGCGGGCCGAACTCGACGGCCATGCCTCGGCGGCGTCGTGCGAGAGCTTTTTCGACGAGTGCGATGTGTTGTCACTGCACCTGCGGCTCAGCGATGCGACGCGCGCTGTCGTGAAGATCGAGCACCTGTCGCGGATGAAGCCGACCTCGCTGCTGGTCAACACCTCGCGCGCCGAACTGATCGAAGAAGGCGCGTTGGTGTCGGCGTTGAACCGCGGCCGACCCGGCATGGCGGCGGTCGATGTGTTCGAGAGTGAGCCGATCCTGCAGGGCCACCCGCTGCTGCGCCTGGAGAACGCGGTGTGCACGCCGCACATCGGCTACGTCGAGCAGGACAGCTACGAAGCGTATTTCGGTGCCGCGTTCGACAACGTGGTGAATTTCATTGAAGGTCGGCCGACGAACCTCGTCAATCCCGAGTCGCTGAAGGTGACCCGCTGAGCACGGCGACCAGCGATGCGGCGCTGGCCGTTCCGCAGTCGAACGCCGAGCTGTTTTTCACCTTCAGCTGGCTGGCGTTGCAGGGTTTCGGCGGCGTGCTGGCGGTGGCACAGCGCGAACTGGTCGACCGCAAACGCTGGCTGACGCGCGAACAATTCGTCGACCTGCTGTCGGTCGGCCAGATGCTGCCGGGCCCGAACGTCGTCAACCTGTCGCTGGTGATCGGCGACCGCTACTTCGGCCTGCGCGGCGCGCTGTCGGCGCTGGCCGGCATGTTGGCGATGCCGCTGGTGATCGTGCTGCTGCTGGCCTCGCTGTACAACCGTTTCGAAGGCATTCCAGCCGTGCAAGGCGCACTGCGCGGCATGGGCGCGGTGGCGGCCGGGCTGGTGCTGGCCACGGCGCTGAAACTGCTGCCGACCTTGCGATGCAGCGCGCTCGGCACCGCCACCGGACTCGGCTTTGCGGCTGCCACGACCGTGGCGGTGACGCTGCTGCACTGGCCGTTGCTGTGGGTGGTCGCAGGCATCGGCTCGCTGGCCGTGGCGCTGGCCTGGCGGCGGCTGCCGCGATGAGCGAGCTTCGATGACCGCAGCGGACCTGTTCGGCCTGTTCGGCCACTTCCTGTTGCTGAGCCTGCTGGCCGTCGGTGGGGCGCTCACCACAGCACCCGACATGCACCGTTACCTGGTCACCGAACACGGCTGGATCAGCGACGGCCAATTCACCGCGTCGATCGCCCTGGCGCAGGCCGCGCCGGGGCCGAACCTGCTGTTCGTCGCGGTCCTCGGCTGGAACGTGGCCGGCCCGTGGGGCGTGTTGGCAACGATGAGCGGCATCGTGCTGCCATCGACGTTGCTGACGCTGTGGGCCACGCGCTGGGGCCAGGCCCGGCGCGACACGCGGGGGGTGCGGGCCTTCACCACCGGCATGGCGCCGCTGACCCTCGGTTTGCTGGTGGCGACGGCCTGGGTCCTGACCGAGCCGGTTCGGATGCGGCCCGGCGCCTGGTTGCTGATCGCCATCACCGTGGCGGTGATGGTGCGCACTCGGCTGAGTCCGATGTGGTTGGTGGCGCTCGGCGCGGTGGTGGGGGCGTCGGGATACGCGTGAGCGGGCCCACTGGCATCACGCGACCGGCGCCGCGTCCAGGGTGAACTCGACGATCGTTCCGACGCCGACCTGACTGCGCGCCCGGATCTCGCCGCCGTGGCGGTGGACGATGCGCTGGACCGTGCTGAGCCCGATACCCGTGCCCTCGAATTCGCTCGGTGAATGCATGCGCTGGAATGGTTGGAACAGCCGCGTCGCGCGAGCGGAATCGAAACCCGCACCGTTGTCCGTGACCCGATACCAGCGCCGCCCGCCCTCGCTGAAGCCATCGACGCGCACCTTCGCAGGCGTCGACTTCGCGGTGAACTTCCACGCGTTGTCGAGCAGGTTCTGCCAAACCTGCATCACCAGATCGGCATCGGCCCGACAGGTCGGCAACGCGGCGTCGATCTGCCATTCCACGCGGTGCATGGGGTGCGCTGCAGCGACCAGGGTCGAGGTCTCGGCCGCCAACGAACCCATCGGCACCTCGATCAGCGACAGCGGCGCCCGGTTCACATCGGACAGGCGGGCCAGCCCGGCAACCAGGCCTTCCATCCGCTGCGCAGCCTTGTCGATTTGCACGGCGTTGCTGCGCGCCTGGTCGAGCCGACCGTTGTCGAGGTTGCCCCGCAGCAGGCCGACGAAGCCCCGCACCGCGCGCAGCGGCGCCTTCAGGTCGTGAGACACGGTTGCGGTGTAGCTGGCGGCCGAGCCTTGCGCCTCGATTCGCCCGGCGGTTTCGGCGCTCAGCGCCGACGCCATCGACGCCAGCCGCAGCGTCAGATCGTCGTAGCCCGCACGCAGGGTTTCGTTCGACTGCAACTGCTCGGTCACGTCGCGCAGGATCGCGAACGCATGCTCGCCGGCCCCCACCGGGATGAGCTCGCAGGTCACGAGACACGAGCGGATCTGTCCGTCGGGGCGCTGCACTCGCAGTGGAACCGCGTTCAACGCGCCTTCCTGATCCAGGATGTGCCGCAGCGCCAGCAGGTTGGCCGGATCGTCGAGTCCCGGTAAGGTGGCGAGCGCCCGCCCGAGCAAGGCCTCCCGCTCCAGGCCGAGCAACGTGCACAGGGCGTGGTTCACGTCCTGCACTTCGCCGCTGTCGAGAGCGGTCACCAGCATCGCGTCGGGGTGTCGTGTAAACGAATGCTCGAGGTGGGCTCGGGCCTGAGCCAAGGCCAGCTCGGCCTCGCGCCGGCGCGTGCCCTCGATGCGCAAGCGCCGTGAGCGCAGCCGCAGTTGCCAGACGAGCAAGCCGAGCAACAACGCGCCGCCGCTCGCGGCCACCGCGAACCAGCGGAGATCGCTCGCGCGTGCCACCGTCAGGCGAGACACCCTGGCGGTCTCACGGTGGCTGCTGAGCCATTTCAACCGCAGGGCTTCCAGCCGCCCCGAGGCCTCCAGTTCAGCCAGCGCGGCGTCGATGCGTTGGCGCAACGCCTCGTTGCCGGGCGCCACCGCGAACGCGTACGACTGCAGACGCAGGCTGAAATCAGCCGCCACCACGCCCGGCACGTCGCCCGCTGCGATGAGGCGATCACCGTAAGCACGAGGCAACACCGCCAGACCAGCGGCACCGGAAGCCACGGCCTTCAACGCCGCCAGAGGCGTGGGCAGCTCGATGAAGCGTGCATTGACACCGGCCAGTGCAGCGTGGGTTTCACGCATCGGTTGGCCACCGGACACCGCCACCGTTTGGCCCGCGAGCGCCTGCAACGACTGCGGCGCACGCTGCGTTGCAAGATGGTAGAGAGCCAGCGCAGGCGTGGCGTGGCTGCGCGCGAAGAGCGCCCACTCGCGACGAACCGGCACATCGACCATCGCGATCGCGTCGAAACGCCCACTGCGCAAGCCCGCTTCCACGGCGGGCCAATCGTCCATCTCGATCGTCAACTCGAAATCACCGACCGTGGCGAGTTCACGCAGCAGATCGATCTGGAAGCCGCGAGCAACGCCACCCGCCTCCCGTGATTCGAACGGTGCGAAATCCCGGTCGCCGCCATAGCGCAAGGGCAGCGGCTGCGCGGCAGGCGCCGCGCCCCACAGCAGCGCACAAAGAAGCCCTGCCAACAGCGCGATTCGCCGATGCACCATCAAAGCCGATCGCGAACCCAGCCGGCCACAGATTCCAGCGCCGCCGTCAGCCCGCTGGCATCGGTGCCCCCGGCCATCGCCATGTCGGCCTTGCCCCCGCCCTTGCCGCCGACCTGCTGCGCGACGAAGTTGACCAGCTCGCCGGCCTTGAGCTTGCCCACGCTGTCGGCGGTGACGCCTGCCGCCAACTGCACCTTGGTGCCATCGACGCTGGCCAGCACGATGACCGCTGTTTTGAGCTTGTCCTTGAGCTTGTCCAGCGTCTCGCGCAGTGCTTTCGCGTCGGCGCCTTCGAGCCTTGCTGCCAGCACCTTCAGGCTGCCGACGTTCACCGCCTGCGCGAGCAGCTCATCGCCTTGCGACGACGCCAGCTTGCCCTTGATCGCGACCAATTCCTTCTCGAGCGCGCGCACCTGATCGAGCACCTGCGCCAGGCGGGCCGGTACCTCGGCCGGCGCGGCCTTGAGCGTGCCTGCGAGCTGGTTCAGCGTGCCTTCGAGCGACTGCAAGTAAGCCAGCGCGTTGTCGCCGGTGATCGCTTCCACGCGCCGCACGCCCGCTGCCACGCCGCTCTCAGCCACGATCTTGAACAGCCCGATGTCGCCGGTGCTCTGTACATGCGTGCCGCCGCACAGTTCGCGGCTGCTGCCGATGTCCTGCACGCGCACCTCGTCACCGTACTTCTCGCCGAACAGCATCATCGCGCCGGTCTTCTGCGCGTCGTCGATCGCCATCACGCGCGCCTGCGTGGCCGCGTTCGCCAGAATCTCGGCATTGACCAGCGCCTCGACTTTGGCGATCTGCACCTCGGTCATCGGCGCGTTGTGCGCGAAGTCGAAGCGCGTGCGCTCAGGCATCACCAGCGAGCCCTTCTGTTGCACGTGCGCGCCCAGCACCTCGCGCAGCGCCTTGTGCATCAAGTGCGTGGCGCTGTGGTTGCGCACGGTCTTGACGCGGCGCTCGGCATCGACGCGCGCGGTGAACGCATCGCCGACCGCCACTTCGCCTTCGACGATGCGGCCGTGGTGGCCGAACACGCTGGCCTGCACCTTGATCGTGTCCTCGACCAGCACGCGCGACGTTGCATTACGCAGCTCACCGGTGTCGCCGACCTGACCGCCGCTCTCAGCATAGAACGGTGTCTGGTCGAGCACGATGACCACGTCGTCGCCCGCGCGGGCCTTCGGCACCGAGGTGCCGTCGATGTAGATCGCGGTGACTTTCGCGCCTTCATGCGACAGGTGCTCGTAGCCATGGAAGGTGGTCGCTGCACCCTCGTAGGCCAGGCCCTGCGCCATCTTGAACTTGCCCGCCGCGCGCGCCTGCTCGCGCTGGCGGTTCATCGCGATGTCGAAGCCAGCCTGATCGACCTTCACACCCCGCTCTCGGCAAACATCGGCAGTTAGATCGAACGGGAAACCATACGTGTCGTGAAGCTTGAAGGCGGTCTCACCACTCAAGACCAACTCACTTGGCTTCGCAATGCACCAAAACTTTACTGGAGCGAATCTATTCTTCAGCGAGCGAAATGCCTGAGGAATTCCGTCGTCGGCACTGGCGCGAAGCAACTGAACAACAAGGTGCTTTTGCTCACCAGCGGCCATCCGCAGTAGCTCTTCCGCTGCGAACTCGAGCTTCTGCTCGACTCCGTTGTCTTCAATGAGGATGGCCTCCAACCAGAGAGCATCCCCTGCTGTCATGCCCGAGAACTCACGGAACCAAACACCATCACGCCGCGTTTGTGAGAGTAATTCCTGTCCGACCTGTTGTCGATATGCCGTCATCTGTGATGCCGTTAGCTCAAGCAGAGCGTCATCCACCGCGGCCAAGTGCTCACTAGCAACTAGGCCCTTTAAGTTCTCAACCAGCGTTTCGTAATCCAAGACATCCATGCCGTTAGCGATGGTCTGGAAAAACCGCTGCTCCTCCTGTTTCAGCACCTCGGTGACGCGCTGTTGCTGCTGGCGCAACTCGGGATACGCATCGCCCATTTCGACCGCCAACGCAGCGAC
>JANMTL010000043.1:0-26491 GCA_031390425.1 Rhizobacter sp. | reverse complement strand
CACGCCCGGGTCTTCGGCCAGATCCCAGACGATGACCTCGTTCTTGTTGGTCGGGTGCGGTGACAGCGGCCACACCAGCGCGATGCAGCCGCGATCGGGCGGGTACATGCCGGACACGTGCAGGAACGGCTGGCCGGCCTTCTGCGCGGTCGCCATCTCCTCGATCACCGCGTCTTTCTTGCGCAGCCGCAGGCAGAAGTCCCAGAGCTTCGGCTGCCTGTCCTTGATCAGGCGCGCCAGGGCCACGGTCGCGCGCACGTCCGACAGCGCGTCGTGCGCTGATTCGTGCGCGATGCTGTTGGCGACCGTCAGGTGTTCGAGCTTGAACGACGGCCGGCCGTCGTCGTGCTTCGGCCACTGGATGTCGCCCTGCCGCAGCGCATAGGCGCAGCGCACCACATCAAGCAGATCCCAGCGGCCACACTGGTTTTGCCATTCGCGCGCATACGGATCGATCAGGTTGCGCCAGAACAGGAAGCGCGTGACCTCGTCGTCGAAGCGGATCGAGTTGTAGCCGACGCCGACGGTGCCGGGCCGCGCGAGCTGTGCCTCGATCGCTGCGGCAAACGCATGCTCAGGCACGCCGCGTGCCGCACACACCTGCGGCGTGATGCCGGTCAGCAGGCAGCTCTCAGGGTCGGGCAGGCTGTCGGTTGCCGGCTGACAGTAGAGCGTGACCGGATCGCCGACTTCGTTCAGATCGGCATCGGTGCGCACACCGGCAAACTGCGCCGGGCGATCGCGGCGCGGCACCACACCGAAGGTTTCGTAGTCGTGCCAGAAGAAGCTGAACGGGTCCATGGACTGCAACATACCACCCGTTCACAATGATTCGCATCGCCCAAAAGGAGCCGTCATGAAACGATCTGCCGCCAGCCCGAAGCCCGCCACCAAACACACAGCCGCCCCGAGACACGCGTTCGCGCAGACGCTGAAAATCTTCACCACCGCCAGCGGCACCGAAGGCGGCTTCTATTCGCTGCCCGCGCTGTCCAAGATCATCCCGAACGTCGCGCGGCTGCCGATGTCGCTGCGCATCGTGCTGGAGAGCGTGCTGCGCAACTGCGATGGCAAGAAGGTGACCAAGGCGCACGTCGAGCAGCTCGCGAGCTGGAAGCCCAACGCCGAGCGCAGCGACGAGATCCCGTTCGTCGTCGCGCGCGTGGTGTTGCAGGACTTCACCGGCGTGCCGCTGCTGGCCGACTTGGCCGCGATGCGCAACGTGGCCGCGTCGATGGGCCAGAACGCCAAGACCATCGAGCCGCTGGTGCCGGTCGATCTGGTCGTCGATCACAGCGTGATGGTCGATCACTACGGCACGAAGAAGTCGCTCGACCTGAACATGAAGCTCGAATTCCAGCGCAACCGCGAGCGCTACGAGTTCATGAAGTGGGGCATGCAGGCGTTCGACACTTTCGGCGTCGTGCCGCCGGGCTTCGGCATCGTGCACCAGGTGAACCTGGAATACCTGGCGCGCGGGGTGCACAAGACGCCGAAACCCAAGTCGAATGCGGGGCTGTCTTCGGCCCGGTCCCCTGCGGTTTACTACCCCGATTCGCTGGTCGGCACCGACAGCCACACGACGATGATCAACGGCATCGGCGTTGTCGGCTGGGGCGTCGGCGGCATCGAGGCCGAGGCGGGGATGCTGGGCCAGCCGGTGTACTTCTTGACGCCCGACGTGGTCGGCTTCGAGCTGACCGGCCGGCTGCGCGAAGGCGTCACCGCGACCGATCTGGTGTTGACGGTGACGGAGATCCTGCGCAAGGCCAAGGTGGTCGGCAAGTTCGTCGAGTTCTTCGGCGAGGGCACCGCCAGCCTCGCACTGCCCGACCGCGCGACCATCGCCAACATGGCGCCCGAGTACGGCGCGACGATGGGATTTTTTCCGGTCGACGACAACACGATCGACTACTTCAAGGGCACCGGCCGCACGAAAAAGGAGATCGAAGCCTTCGAGGCCTATTTCCGCGCGCAGAAGCTGTTCGGCGTGCCGAAGCGCGGCGACATCGACTACAGCTCGGTGGTCACACTCGACCTCGGCAGCGTGGCGCCCAGCCTGGCCGGGCCGAAGCGGCCGCAAGACCGGATTGAGCTCGGCAACGTCAAGGCGCAGTTCATCTCGCTGTTCAGCAAGCCCCCCAACGAAAACGGCTTCAACCAACCGGCTGCGCACCTGCACCTGCGGCACATGGTGCGCGCCCGGGATGTCGTGGACGCCGCGCCGGCCACCGCACCCGCCACTGCGCCCGGGGCCCCGCGCGACGTGGTCGAGATGGTCGGCAACCGCCCCACGCTCGAAGCCGCGCAGTCCGAGGCGGCCTCGGCGCAGCCTGCGGTGGGCGACCTCTCGATCGGCAACGGCGACGTGCTGATCGCGGCGATCACCTCGTGCACCAACACCTCGAACCCGAGCGTGCTGCTGGCTGCGGGCCTGCTGGCGAAAAAGGCGGTCGAAGCGGGCTTGAAGGTGCAGCCGCACATCAAGACCTCGCTGGCGCCCGGCTCGCGCATCGTCACCGAATACCTGGAGAAAGCCGGGCTGCTGCCGTACCTGGAGAAGCTCGGCTTCTATCTGGCCGGCTACGGCTGCACCACCTGCATCGGAAACGCCGGCGACCTGCGTCCGGAGTTCAACGAGGCGATCACCAAGAACGATCTGGTGTGCGCCGCGGTGCTGTCGGGCAACCGAAATTTCGAGGCGCGCATCCACCCGAACCTGAAGGCCAATTTCCTGGCCTCGCCGCCGCTGGTGGTGGCGTACGCCATTGCCGGCACGGTGTTGAAGGACATCATGACCGAGCCGCTCGGTAAAGGGAAAAAGGGCCGCGACATTTACCTCGGTGACATCTGGCCCAGCAGCGACGAGATCCACGCGCTGATGAAGTACGCGATGAACGGCAAGGCGTTCAAGAAGAACTACCAGAAGGTGGCGACCGACCCCGGCAAGCTGTGGGGCAAGGTGGACGGGGCTACCGGTCAGGTCTACGACTGGCCCACCTCGACCTACATCGCCAAGCCGCCGTTCTTCGACGACTTCACGATGCAACCGACGCAAGCGGCAGCGGGTGTGATCGGCGCGCGGGCGATGGCGCTGTTCGGCGACTCGATCACCACCGACCACATCTCGCCGGCGGGTTCGATCAAGGAAGCGTCGCCCGCAGGCGCGTGGCTCGGCGAGCACCACGTATTGAAGGCCGACTTCAACAGCTACGGCTCACGGCGCGGCCACCACGACGTGATGGTGCGCGGCACGTTTGCCAACGTGCGGATCAAGAACCTGATGATCCCGGCCGGTGCCGATGGGTCGCGCGAGGAAGGCGGCGTCACCTTGTTTCAACCGAGCGGCGAAAAAATCTTCATCTACGACGCGGCGATGAAGTACGTAGCGGCCGGCGTCCCGACGGTGATCTTCGCCGGCGAGGAATACGGCACCGGCTCGTCGCGCGACTGGGCCGCCAAGGGCACCGCGCTGCTGGGCATCAAGGCGGTGGTCGCGCGCAGCTTCGAGCGCATCCACCGCAGCAACCTGGTCGGCATGGGCGTGCTGCCGCTGCAGTTCAAGGGCAGCGACAGTTGGCAGTCGCTGGGCATCCAGGGCGATGAGCTGTTCGACATCGAACTCGCCGCCGACATCCAGCCGCAGCAGGACGCCACGCTGGTGATCACCTCGGCCGATGGCAAGAAAAAAAGCGTGCCGCTGACGTTGCGCATCGACACGCCGATCGAGGTCGACTACTACCGGCACGGCGGCATCCTGCCCTTCGTGCTGCGGCAGTTGCTGGCGGCTTGAGCGCACCGGTGCTGAAACTCCGCGCAGGGCGACTCAACCGAGCGCCCTGCCCCAGGCATCAGGATCGAAACCGACGAGCACCCCGCGCGGATGCACGACCACCGGGCGTTTGATGACGCTGGCTTGCGCAACCATCAGTTCAAGCGCGCTGGCCGAATCGATCACAGCCGCTTGCTGCGTCGCATCGAACTTGCGCCAGGTCGTTCCCTTGCGATTCAGCAACACCTCCCAGCCGACCGCCCTCATCCACGCGTCGAGCTGCGGCAGCGGCACGCCCTGCTTCTTGTAGTCGTGGAAGGCGTACTCGACGCCTTGCGCTTGCAGCCAGGCGCGCGCCTTCTTGACCGTGTCGCAGTTCGGGATGCCGTAGACAGTGATGGTCATGGAGATGTGTGGCGCGGTGTTCAAAAGCGGGGGGTGCACATCGGATCGGGCCCGAAGCCGACCTCGGTGACCTGGCCGAGCGTGGCGGGTGCGGTACCGATAGACACCTGGAACCATTGGCAAAACAGAGCTTCGTAGCGGTAGTTCCAGACGATGATGTGCTGTCGACCGATCGGGAAGGTCGTCGACGGACGGCCCAGCCGCTTGATCACCTCGTCTTGCGTCTGTCCCGGCAGCACCTGGTAAAAGTTTTTCTCGGTCAGCACCTGCTCCCAGGACCGCAGCCCACCGTCCGCGTCGAAGTCGACCATGTAGGTGTGTTTGCCGTACGGACCGCGTGCGAATTCGAGTCGCTGGGGCGCCTGCGTGGTGCCGGTCGGCGCCCCCAAAACCGACACCACCTGAGCCGCCGTCGCGCCGCGCGGCAGGCCATCCGGCGAGTACCCCGTGCAGCCGGACAGCGCGGCAATGCCAACGAAGATCACGCCGACAAGCCTCGATTGCCGCCGACGACGGGCGCCTGCAGCCGCTCGCATCGCGTGCCGACGCGGGCGGTGATGGGAGGGCCTGGCAGGTTCGACGTATGGCATGGCGATGTCCTTGAATCGGCGGCGCCGCAGCGCCATCCACAAACCCTACACTGCCACGCCCTGAAACCCCCGGCCACCGCATGGACTCGACCTCTGAAATTTCCGCACCACTGGGGCAAGGCATCTGGGCGATCGACACCGGCTACCAGCGACCGAAGTTCGATGCAGCCTACCTGATGGTCGAGCAAGGCCGCGCGGCGTTCATCGACACCGGGACCAGCCATTCGGTGCCCCGGCTGCTGGCGGCGCTGGATGCCACCGGTGTGTCGCGCGATGCGGTGGACTGGGTGATCCCGACGCATGTGCACCTCGACCATGCCGGTGGTGCTGGTGCCCTGATGGCCGCGTTGCCGTCCGCGCGACTGGTGGTGCACCCGCGCGGCGCTCGGCACCTGATCAACCCGAGCGTGCTGATGGCCGGCGCGCGTGCGGTCTATGGCGATGAGGAAGTGCAACGTTCTTACGGCACGGTGGTGCCGGTCGAGCCCAGCCGCGTGCTCGAAAGCGCCGAGGGCATGTTGATCCACTTGGCAGACCGGCCGCTGAAGTTCTTCGACACGCCGGGCCACGCCCGCCACCACCATTGCATCTGGGACGAGCGAAGCCGCGGCTTCTTCACCGGCGACACCTTCGGGCTGTCGTACCGCGAGTTCGACACGCCCGAGGGCGCCTGGCTGCTGCCCACCACCACGCCGGTGCATTTCGATCCGCCCGCGCTGCGCGTCTCGATCGAACGGTTGCTGGCCGAACAGCCTGCATGCATGTACCTGACGCATTACGGCCGGGTGACGAACGTGCAAAAGCTGGGCCGCGATCTGCTCGACCAACTCGACGAGGTGGTGGCGCTCGGCCGACATGTGGCCGGCCTGGCGTTGCCTGCTGAGCAACGTCACCTGGCACTAAAAAACGGCCTGACCGCGCTCTACCTGCGGCGTGTCGAGCTGCGGGGAAGCAAGCTATCGCGCCAGCAGGCGCTGGACTTGCTGGCGATGGACATCGAGCTCAACGCGCAGGGCATGGGCGTGTGGCTGGATGCTCGGCGTTGACAGGCTGACCGACGATGGTGGACGACGACACGCAGACGCGTCCCGACAACGCGCCTCGACACCGAACCCAGGCCGACGGCAGCAAACGCACGTTCCGACGGTCGCAGTCGATGGCGGTGGGCGCGCAGGTGACGGTCGATGGCAACACGCTGAGCGTGACGCAAAAGAATCCGCCGGGTCGGTGAACAACGGCGTCGGCGAACCGCTTGACTAAAAAAAGCGCCCCAGATCGAGATCGCTCCTGGGGCGCTTCGGTGACGGGCAGGCCGTCGGCCCAACGGTCACCCGAAGTGACCGACTCGTGGTCAGCGCGTGAGTGGCAGTGTCAGCAGCACCGCGTCTTCAGTGGCTGCATTCACACAATGCGGCTGCGACCACGGATCCGTGGCGGCATTGGGAACCGCGCCCTTGTAGGCCAACTGATCCTTGCCACCCACCACACCGGCCGGCACGTAATCCATGAACAAGGTGCTGCGGGTGCGCCAGGCAATGGCGTGGTCGGCGCAGGAGCTGTCGCCCGACACACCGATCGCGCCGACGAGTTGCTTGGCCGAGTTGTAGAGCGCCAGTCCGCCGCCGAAGACGTTGATGCCGCCGACTCGTTTCCCAGTCATCGGATCGTTGGGGGCTCCCCAGTTCTGTGCCGGGCCCTTGTAGGCTCTGTTGCTGTCAACCGGGTTGCTTTCCTGCAGGCCGAACAGGCTGCCACCCGGCTGTACGGCGGAGTACAGATTGGCGGTCGACAAGGCCAGTCCCGGCAGGCTGAACGCATTGGCGGTGTAGGCCTTTTGCGCCGAGATGACGCGGCTGCCCGGCCACTGCGAACCGCGGTTGGCCCCGGTGAAAGCCACGGCGCAAACCACGCCGTCGCGGTTGACGACGCTGCCCCACATGTCCAGGCCGAAACCCCCGTTCGACGCGTTGCGGGCGCCCGTCAACGCGGTCTTGAGCTGCGCGTAGGTCGGCAGTCCGGCGCACGAAGCCTTTTCGTTTTCATCGTCGCCAGCCCAGGCAGACAGAGAGAAACCAGCGGTGATGGCAACCAGAGCGACGCTGCGCGCGCCGATTTGAAATTTGGAGTGCAAGCTCATGGAGTTTTCCTTGTGGAAGCTTTTCAGGGCCGAGCAAGATCGCCCGGCGCACTAGCGTACTGAGGAATCATGAGCGCGGCGCGGTCACCGCACCCTTCATTCGGGGGGACGATTCGGCTCGGTAGCGAGCCGCAAGTGTCCTGAGGCCGCCTCGCGCATCGGCACAGATTCACCCGCGCCGCGCGTCGCGCTACGCTCGGGTTTGTCCGTAACCGCCACCGATAGAGGACCCCCGATGAGACTGCTCCACACCATGCTGCGCGTTGGCGATCTGCAACGCTCGATCGATTTCTACACCCGCGTGATGGGCATGACGCTGCTGCGCACCACCGACCGACCCGAGCAGAAGTACAGCCTCGCGTTTTTGGGCTATGGCTCCAACCCTGAGCACGCCGAGATCGAACTGACGCACAACCACGGTGTCGACCACTACGAACTCGGCACCGCGTACGGCCACATCGCGATCGCGGTGTCCGATGCATACGCGGCCTGTGCGCAGATCAAGGCCGGAGGCGGCGCCGTCACGCGCGAGGCCGGTGCGGTAGCCGGTGGCAGCACGGTGATCGCCTTCGTGACCGACCCGGACGGCTACAAGATCGAGTTGATCCAGCGCGGCACCTGAGCACGGCAGTCAGCCGCCGCGCAGCGCTGCAGCCTCTTTCGCCAGCCGCGTGATGCGAGCCCAGTCGCCGGCGTCCACCGCATCAAGCGGCGTCAGCCACGAACCGCCGCAGACCTTGACGTTGGGCAGCGCCAAAAACTGCGGTGCCGATTCAAGCGTGATGCCGCCGGTCGGGCAGAACACGACGTCGGGGAACGGGCCGGCCAGCGCCTTAAGCATCGGGATGCCACCCGCCGCCGTGGCGGGAAAGAACTTGAGAAAGTAGTACCCGTCGGCGTTGGCCTGCATCACCTCACTGCCGGTCGCCACGCCTGGCAACAGCGGCAGGTCGATGTCGCGACAAGCCTGCCCGATCAGGCTGCTGTAGCCGGGGCTGACCGCGAACCGGCAGCCAGCGTCCTTGGCGGCCTGTGCATCGGCCACGCTGCGCACCGTGCCGGCGCCGACGATCGCGTCGGGCACCGCGCGGGCAATCGCTTCCATGCATTTCAGCGCGACGGAGGTGCGCAGCGTCACTTCGAGCACCCGCACGCCGCCGTCGACCAAGGCCTGCGCCAGCGGCACGGCGTCTTCGATGCGCTGGATCACGATGACCGGGATGACCGGGCCGAATCGGGCGAGTTCAAGTGGCTGCATTCGAAGTCCTTTCAAAGCCAGGTGATGGCGCCTTCTTCCGCAGTCAACACATTGCGGCGCATGCCCCCGAACAGTTCGCGGCCGAGGCCGTGGGCGTTGACATCGGCCTGCTCGGCAGACAGCACCGCCTGCTCGCGCGCCGCCCAGGTGGCCACGTCGACCAGCGCGTCGAGCGTGCCCGCATTCGAATCGATGCGGATCACATCGCCGGTGCGCACCTTGCCGAGCGGCCCGCCGGCCAGCGCTTCGGGGCTGACGTGGATCGCAGCCGGCACCTTGCCCGACGCGCCGCTCATGCGGCCGTCTGTGACCAGCGCCACCTTGAATCCCTTGCCTTGCAGCGCCGCCAGCGGTGGCGTCAGCTTGTGCAGCTCGGGCATGCCGTTGGCGTGCGGGCCCTGGAAGCGGACCACGGCCACGAAGTCACGCTCCAGCTCGCCAGCCTTGAAGGCGACCTGCAACGCCTCTTGCGTGTCGAACACGATGGCCGGCGCCTCGACCGTGTGCCGGTCGGCCGGCACCGCCGAGGTCTTGATGACCGCACGGCCCAGGTTGCCGGTCAGCAGCGCCAGGCCGCCGTGGTCACTGAACGGGGCGGCGGACGGGCGGACGATGTCGGCGTCGGTGTTGTCCGTCACTGCGGTCGGCAAATCGTGCCACGTCAACGCACCTGCGGCATCGCGCTGCGGCAACCGGGTGTAGTCGCGCAAGCCGCCGCCGGACACGGTCGCCACATCGGCGTGCATCAGCCCCGCATCGATCAGTTCGCGGATCACGTAGCCCGGGCCACCGGCCGCCTGGAACTGGTTCACGTCGGCGCTGCCGTTCGGGTACACCCGCGCCAGCAGCGGTGTCGCGTGCGACAGCGCGGAAAAATCGGTCCAGTCGATCAGGATGCCGGCCGCGCGCGCCACCGCGACCCAGTGGATCAGGTGGTTGGTCGAGCCGCCGGTGGCCAGCAACGCGACCATCGCGTTGACGATCACGCGCTCATCGACCAGTTGGCCGATCGGCAGGAATCGGGCACCGCCGCCCGGACGGTCTTCGGGGCGCGGCTGCTTGGTGATGCCCAGCACGGTGCGCACCGCCTCGCGCGTCAGCGTTTCGCGCAACTCGGCATGTGGGTGAACGAACGCCGCGCCCGGCACGTGCAGCCCCATCGCTTCGAGCAGCATCTGGTTGCTGTTGGCGGTGCCGTAGAAAGTGCAGGTGCCGGGCCCGTGGTACGACGCGGACTCGGACCGCAGCAACGCGTCGCGCCCGACCAGACCGAGCGCGTGCTGCTCGCGCATCGCTGCTTTCTGGTCGTTGCCAAGGCCGGTGCTCATCGGCCCGGCGGGCACGAAGACGCACGGCAGGTGGCCGAAATGCAGCGCACCGATCAGCAGTCCGGGCACGATTTTGTCGCACACACCCAACAGCAATGCGGCGTCGAACACATCGTGCGTCAACGCGATCGCGGTGCCCATCGCGATGGTGTCGCGCGAAAACAAGCTCAGCTCCATGCCGGGCAGGCCTTGCGTCACGCCGTCGCACATGGCAGGCACACCACCAGCCACCTGCACCGTGGCGCCCAGGCGGTGCGCTTCATCGCGGATCACGGCCGGGAAGCCTTCGTACGGCTGGTGCGCCGACAGCATGTCGTTGTAGGCGGTCACCACGCCGATGTGCGGCGCGCGCTCGGCCACGATGCGCAGCTTGTCGGCGGCGGGCATCGCGGCGAAGGCGTGGGCCACGTTGGCGCAGCCCATCCGGTCGCTGCCGCGTGGGCGCTGCGCTGCAGCTGCCACACGGGCCAGGTACGCCTGGCGCAGCGGCGCGCTGCGCTCGCGGATGCGCTCGGTCACTCGATCGACGGCGGAGTTCATCGGCATGGTCGGCTTTCGCGGCTCGGGCAACACAGGCGCTGCCCGGGATGATGGTGCCGCCGATGGTGCCGCATTTCCCGGCGCGCGGGTGAGGCAGGTGTCATGCGGACACCGGGCAGCGCCGCGCAGGGACGGCAAGCAAGCGCCGGTGCGACCGCCGAGCCGCTTGGGCGGCCGAGCGCTACCCCGGCGTCGACGCTGCCCGCGCCCACAGCGCGCGCACTCGCTGCAGGTCGGCCACCGTGTCGACATCGACCAGCGCGCCAGCGTCATCGACATCGACCGCGTGCGCCGGGTAGCGCGACACCAGGCGACGCGCGCCCTCGTCGCCCTGCAGGGTGATGAGCTCGGAGTACAGCTCGGCACCGAAGCCAACCGGGTGGCCGCGGTGACCGTCGACCTGGGCATAGGCGATCGGGTGCTCGCGCAGCGCCTGAGCCACCCGCTGCAGCGTGGTCGCCTGCAGCAGCGGCATGTCGCCCGGCAGCACCAGCCAGCCGGCCGCGTCCGACCGCGCCGAGACGCCCGCAGCAATCGACGCGCCCATGCCCAACTGGACGTTGGCGCTGCGCAGATCACTGCGATCGCTGGGTTGCAGACGTCCCTCGCCCACCGAGGCCTCCATCACGACGATGTCCTGGCTGGCGACGTGGCGGGCGGCTTCTGCTGCCAACGCGGCGGTGGTGACTACCACCAGCGACAGGCCGCTGGCCAGCGCCTGCACCAAGGTGGCACCCAGCACGCTGGTGCCACCCAGCGGCTGGACCAGTTTGTGCCCAGCATCGTGAAATCTCGACCCGAGGCCGGCTGCCAGAACAATGATCACGGGCCCCGATTTCATGGGTACTGCCTGTCGTTCTTCTTGATGTGGCCTGGAGGATGCGAGCAGCGCCCACTTCGCGCCAGAGGGCCATCACTTAAGTCCTTCCCCGCACTGGTGCAGATGTTTCAATCGGTGACGAAGGGTCTTCGAGACCCGCTTTCTATACTCGACCGATGACCCACATCGCCGACCTCCGCAAGAGCTACGAACGCGCCGAACTCGACGAAAGCGCGTCGCAGGCCGACCCGCTGCAACAGTTTGAGTTGTGGTTGCAACAAGCGCTCGACGGCGAGTTGCCGGAACCCAACGCGATGACGCTGGCCACCGTCGGTCCCGACGGCCGGCCCTCGACCCGCGTGGTGCTGATCAAAGGCTGCGATGCGCGCGGCATCGTTTGGTACACCAATTACGACAGCCGCAAGGGGCGCGAGCTGGCCGCGCATCCGCAGGCTGCGTTGCAGTTCCACTGGGTCGAGCTGGAGCGCGTGGTGCGCATTGAAGGCCGCGTCGAAAAGATCGATGCGGCCGAGTCCGATGCGTACTACCGCTCGCGTCCGCTCGATTCCCGCATCGGCGCGTGGGCCTCGCCGCAAAGCGAGGTGATCGCGTCACGCGGCGTGCTGGTCGCCAACGCGGCCAAGTTTGCGGCGCAGCACCTGCTGAACCCACCGCGCCCGCCGCACTGGGGCGGCTTTCGCCTGGTGCCCGATCGCTGGGAGTTCTGGCAGGGCCGCCGGTCGCGGCTGCACGACCGACTGCGCTATCGGTTGGAAGAGCAACGGTGGATCAGGGAGCGGCTGGCCCCCTGATCCAGGTCTGCAGGCTCAGAAGCTGACCCGCATGCCCACCTTCACCGCCCGCCCCGGCAGCGGCGACAGGCCCCGGAGGGTGTCGATGGTCGAGGCGCTGTAGGCCAGCTCGTTGCCCAGGTTGGTCAGCTTGACGAACCAGATCGCATCCGCGTCGCTCAGGCTGAAGCGCTTCGACAGCGACAGGTTGACGATCGTGTAGCGGTCGGTCGGCGTGTCGGTGTCGGGCACCTTGCCCTGACGTGCCGAGTGGTCGACTTCGATGCGCGCACCCCACGGGCCCCGGCTCGCATCGAGACCGAGGTTCAGACGCCACGGCGCCACGCGCGGCAAGGGTTCACCGGTGGTGCGGTTGGTGGCCCGGGTCGCGTCGAACTTGCTTGTCACGTCCAGCGTCCACGGCAGATCGGCCAGCCGCTTGCGGCCCTCGATCTCGACCCCGTGCAAGCGGGCGCGCACTGCACTGAATCGGTACAGCGGCACGCTGTCGGGTGTCCCGTCCGCCACCACGGCACCCGATTTATCGACCTGTTCGCCGGTGGCGTCCAGCGAGATAAAGCGCGAGAAGCGGGTGTTGAACATGCCCAGGCGCAGCCGGTCGGTCTGTGTCTTCCACTCCACCGCCAGGTCGATGTGGGTGGCGCGTTCATTCGACAAGGCCGGATTGCCTTGTTCGTAGGAACCGGTGGCCGCATGAACGCCGTTGGCGTACAGCTCGAAGTACGTCGGCGCGCGTTCGGTCGAACTCAGCGTGCCCGAGACCGACCAAGCCGGCGTCAGCGGATAAACGTTGGCCAGCGAGAAACTGCGCAGCGTGAAACGGCGATCGACCGAGGCGCCGAACTTCGGCTCGGCCGGGTCGGCGTCGCCGTCCGAATCGACATTCACCCGATCGACGCGCGCGCCCAGCGACAGCGTGCCACCCGACCACGGCAGCTCTTCCAGCGCGAACAGGCCGGTCTTGCGGGTGCGCGTGCCGGGCACGAAAGCTTCTTCACCCAGCGCCGAGAAATCGACGTCTTCGTGCTGCACACCGATTACGCCGCGCAACGGGCCGATCGGCGCGTGCTCGGCCTCGATCCGCACGTCGTAGCCCTCGCTGCTGAACACCGTGCCAACGTCGCCGCTGCCCTCGATTTCTTTGTGCTGGTAGTCGGTGTGGTTGGCGTTCAAACGCAGCGCCTGCAACGGACCACCAAGGCCCTTCAGTTCGCTGGCGAAGCCGACGTGATCGCGCTTGAGCTTGATCGTGACATCGGGCTCGGCGGTCACGCCGTAGTCGCTGTCGTAGGTGTCGACCGCGAGGCCGATGCGACCGGTTCGACCCGCTTCACCGAAGAACAACGATCCACCGAGCGAGCCGCCGCGCGTCTCGCTGGCCGAGTTGCGCACACGGCGGCTGCGGCCCTGCGGCTCGCCGTCTTCGACGGGCGTGTATCGCGGCACCCGAAGGCTCGACGTGTCGCGGCCGAACACATCGGCGTGCAGCGCGAATGGCCCGTTGCCGGTTTCGATGAGCGCCGCGCCGCTGCGTTCGCGATTCGCGCCACCAAGCCGCACCTCGGCGACGCCCGACAGACCCATCAGAGGCGCGCGCGGAATGCGGTTGTCCAGCGCGTTGACCACGCCGCCGACCGCACTGCCACCGTAGAACAGCGCGCCCGGGCCGCGCAGTACTTCGATGCGATCGACGATCAGCGGGTCGATCGGCACCGCGTGGTCGAAGCTGAGCGACGAGGCGTCGATCGATGCCCCGGCGTTGCTGAGGATGCGCACCCGGTCGCCATCCAGGCCGCGGATCACCGGCCGGTTGGCGTTGGGCCCGAAGTAGGTCGACGAGACACCGGGCAGACCGGCCAGCGTCTCGCCGAGCGAGCTGCCGCGCCGCAGCACCAACGCATCACCCGACAGCACCGACACCGGCGCCGCCATCTGCGTGCTGCCGAGCGGGTTGCCGGTGATGACGACGGTGTCGAGGGTGCGGCTGGCGGGCACAGGCACGTCGATGCCTTGGGCCTGGCCGAGCAGTGGCGCACAGCCTGCGAAAACGACGCCGAGGGCGCGCACGAGCACGCAGCGCCTTGGGCGCGAAACAAGTCGATTCATGGTGAGTGGGGTCCGGGTCGAGCGCACACCGGGCGGCCGGCCCACAGGCCGCGCGCATCGGTGATGCGAAATTTGTGCGAGCAGGTCAGCGCCAAAAGCCGCCATCCGTTGCGGACGGCATCCAGCGAACCCGATGACGGCGGCGCGGGTGCAGCCGGCCGATGGCCGGATTCGCGCGGGTCAGCCGATCACAGGCGGTGCGCGCGCGAGGAAGCCCCTCGCCTGCGTGGCGTGGTGCCACGCAGCATGAACAGCACACGGATGGCTCGGTGCGGCAAACGCCAGCGCCAGCGTGGGCAGGCCGGGCAGCAAGTCGGCGTGCGACAGCTGATCGAACACCGTGCACAGGGCACTGCCGGCGTCGTGCCCGGCGAACAGCTCGTGCAACCGGCTGCGGGCCGGGGGCACCGGCGCAGTCGCTTCACGCCCCGCCTCGGCCGAAGCCGACGGCATCGCCAGCACTGCAGGCTCGTGCCGCTCCTGCGGATGCACAAAGCCGTGCAGCCGCCCGATCGACTGCATCAGCAATGCGCAAAGGCAAATCGCGGCAATGACGAAAGCGCGAGACATCACGCGGGCTGCTTGTACCGACTCGCGAACGTCTTGCGGAATTTTTCGACCTTCGGTGCGGCCACCATCGCGCAGTAGCCCTGGTTCGGGTGGTTGCGGAAGTAGTGCTGGTGGTAGTCCTCGGCGCGCGAGTAATCGGCCACCGCCAGCAGCTCGGTGACGAGCCGGCCGCCAACTTTTTCGTTGACCTGGTCCATCACCTCTCGCGCGACGCCTTGCTGCTCGGCGTGGTGGAAGTAGATGCCCGAGCGGTACTGCGTGCCCGCATCGGCACCCTGGCGGTTCAGCGTGGTCGGATCGTGGATCACGAAGAAGATTTCGAGCACCTCGCGCAGGCTGATCCGCTCGGCATCGAAGGTGACCCGGATCGCCTCGACGCAGCCGGTGGTGCCGCTGCACACCTGCTCATAAGTCGGCCGGGCGACTAAGCCGTTGCAGTACCCCGACTCGACGGCTGTGACGCCGTCGACATGCTCGTAAACCGCCTCGGTGCACCAAAAGCAGCCGCCGCCCAGCGTGATGATTTCCAATGCCATGGTGATGTCCTTCGCGTCGACTCAGCGCGTCGTGTCGTGGTTGTAGAGGACGCCGCGGCGCTGGATTTTCCTATCGCCCTCACTGCGCGCGCCCGAATGTACGCGGTGTCGGCCCGCGGTAGTCCTCGCGACGCATTCGTCAGGATGCGCAGCCAGCCGACACCGCGACCCGCAACTCTTACACGAGTACAAAAGCCCCGTGGGGGGCGAGCAGGGGCTCGGCTTCGCGGTAGGAGCGGGAGAGGTGCGTCACCACGCGCCGGACGGCCGGCCTAGGCCAGGTCAGGCCAGGTCTGACCTGGCCTGGAGATCGAATCGCCCGTGAGCATCGACATACGACGCGTCGAGCAAGGCACGCCTCAGGTCGATCTTCGCGACTCGAAACAACGCGTCGAGTGGGCGCGAGGTTGAGGCGCGGCACGGGCTCATCTCACCGTGAGCGAATGAACCGCGCCGCGCACGCTGATGTCACGTTCGCCGTGCGGCCACACCGATGACGCCCAATCCAGCCAGAAGAAGGGCGACTGTCGCGGGCTCGGGCACCGGTTCGGCATAGATGAAATCATCGAGCGCGATCACGTCGCCGATCTCTGGGCCCGACAACACTTGATTGCCTGCCGTGATGCGAACACGGGAAATGGATTCGGTGTCGAAGCGCACGCCGACGAACGACAGCCCCTCATCGAAACCGACGGTGGGCGGCACAAAAAAGGTTCCGAGCAACTTGTCGCCAGCGCTGAAGAACTGCAACGACGAAACGTTGGGCAAATCGACGTCGGTGAATACGGCACCGAAACCGCGCACGGTGGCGGCAACGGTTGAGCCGGGAATGAAAAACCTGACGTCTGTGATGTTGCTGCCGAGCGCAGTAAACAGTCGCTGCGGACTGAACGCGCCGAACAACGATGGATAGCTCGCATCGAGGTTGCCGAATTCGACCGCGGTGGAGGTCGGGTTGACTGCGTTTGCGCTGACTTGAAAGCCGCTTCCAGGTGTCGAAAAGACAGCTCCGCGCGGCGAGTTGACGTTGAAGAAGTCGGCTGGCAGGTTGTTCGGTGCTGAACGCGCGTTGGGCACGCCATCCCAGTTGATCTCGCGGCGACCGGAGCCGAAGCTGCCAGCCACGTTCGGGTTCAGCGCGCCCAAACTGGCGCGAAACTCATCGACCGTCGATTGAATCGCCGCCGGGCTGCTGCCACCGACCGAGGTCACGATCGGAATCGCTTGAGCCGAGCCGATGGCCGCGAATAAAAGGGCCGAAGCTGCAATAGGTATTGGTTTCATGGCGTGTCTCCGAGAGGGTTGAGTCGTCACCCAGTCGGCCATCAAACCGACCCCAGCAACGTCAGGGGAGCCTGCTGCCTTCAACCGCAATGCGCATCCCCTCGTTCTAGGGGTCACGGCCTTGCCGTTACAAGATCTTTGGTGGCTGCGTGTGTGTCGACGACCGACGGTGCAAAGTCGATTCACCGGCCTCAAGGCATCGCTTTGCGGTGCCACTGCCGCACTGGGGGCAGCGCTGCTTGCTTGACGCGGCCAACGGGCATGGCGCTAATCAAGCGCCTCAGTTGTTGGCCAGCGACAGCTTCGCACTCGGGCTCCACGTCGCCGCTTTGTCTCCGGCGTTCTGGTCGGCCGCACGCACTTTGGGCGACGCGATGAAAAGCCGCCCGCTCGGCAAGCCCTTGCCGATCAGCGCGTCGCGCACGGCCAGGCCGCGCTGCAGCGCCAGCTCACGCATCGACTCGTCGGTGACGACGATGCGCGCTTTCAGCATCGCCTCCATCTCGGACGGCGGGATGTCCTTGGCCAGGCCGATCAGGTTGCGCGGCTTGTCCGGGATGTCGGTCTGGCGATAGACGAGTTTCAACAGGCGTTCACGTTCGGCATCGTTCAAGGTCACCGAAGGCGATGGTGCGCTGGCCGCCTCGGCTGGTGCGCTGGCCGCCTCGGCCGGTGCGCCGTCGCGCGCCTGTTCCCTCTTTTTCTCCTGCACCAGCCGCGCATCGAGCACCGCCTGCACATAGGGCGCGCGCTCGGTGGCCAAATCGGATGCGCCGGTCACCGTCATCTTCAGCGAGGGCCGGTCCAGCAGCGCCTGCGCCACCTTGGCCAGAGCCGACGCGCCGGACTCGGTCACCGTGGGCCTGCCGAGGTGGAATGCGACCTCGCTCAGGTCTTCGCTGCCGCCGCCGAACAGCAGCGAGAACGGCGCGGTCAGCGCCTTGGCGATCAGGTTGATGATGACCTTGAAGATGATGCCGCCGACGCTGAACTGAGGATCATTGAGTGAGCCACTGACCGGAAGGTTGATGTCGATCACGCCGTGGCGATCCTTCAGCAGCGCCACCGCCAGCAGCACCGGGAGCTTGGTCGCAGTCGGGCTGTCGATGCGCTCGCCGAAGGTCAACTGGTTCAGGATCACCTGGTTCTTCGCGTCGAGCTTGCCGTCGGCGGTGATGACGTAGGTCACGTCCATGCTGAGCTTGCCGCGCTCGATCGCATAGCCCGCGTACTTGGCCGCGTAAGGCGACAGCGGCGCCAGTTCGAGGTCGGTCGCCTTGGCGCGGATGTTCAGCGCCAGTGGCTCGGCGGTCGGATTCAACTGGCCCGCAATGTCGAGCAGTGCGGTGCCGGCCGCACGGCCGTGCAGTTCGAGCGTCGCCATCTCGCGCGAGCCCGATTTGAACGCGCCGAGGCTGCCGTTGAGCTGGGTCAGGTCGGCGCTGTAGTTGGGTCGCACGAAGCGGTCCGTGAAGTCGACGTGGCCGTTGATCAGCTGGGTGCCGCCGACGCTGAGTTCGAGTGCCGGGGACGACGCCGCTGCGCTGACAGGCGAAGCCGAGGCCGCAGGCGCAGCGACGCTGGCCACATCGGTGGCTGGCACCGACGGCGCGCGCACTGCCCCGGCCTCGTCCGCTGAGGTTGCTGCGGCGGTCGGCCCGACATCTTGCAAGTTGAACCGCCCCTGCTCGGTGATGACGAGGCGCGAGTAGAAATCGGCCAGCACCGCCTCGGTGATGTCGATCTTCGGCGCTCGCGCGGGCGCCAGCGCCAGCGTCACACCGCTGAGTTTCAACGACTGCCAACTGAGCAACTCGTCGGTGTTGTTCAGGCCGGCCGGTGCGCCCGCCTGCGCACCGGCGGTGGGCCGGCTGTGCACCAGCACATCGGCCAGCAACAGATCGCCGACGACACCGATATCGAGCCCGGCGGGCAGGTCGCGCACCGCCACCTCGGCCTTCAACCCGGCCTCGGCACGCAGCAGGCTGACCGGCAGCCGGTCGCGGAAGTACGGCTCGAACGCCTGCAGCGGGAAGCGGTCCAGCCTCACGCTGCCCTTGACCACCAGCGGTTGCAAGCCGAGCTGGCCGCGCCAGTCGAGCGCGCCTGCGGTGGCGGCGGTCTTCGAAGTCGTCTGGTCGGGGGCGGCGTCGAGGCCGCGCGGGCCGAGCAGGCGAGCGCTGAGTTGGAGCTTGGCCGGTGCGCTGGTGCGCGAGTCGACGAGCGCCAGATTCTGCACGCCGAGCTTCAGCGCAGCGACTTCGAGCCGCACCGGCTCGGTGTCTGACCGACCGGCGACGAACGCGTCGTCGATGCGCAGCGAGCCGCCGTCGATCGTGAGATCGCGCAGCTCGACACGCCACGGCGCATCCGCCCCCGAGGCGGCGGCAGCGGGCGGCGGCGCGGAGGCGGCTGCTGCGGTAGCCACAGCATCCGACGCGGCGGCACCCGGCGCCGTCCAGCGCTGCACATTCCACTGGCCCGCGCGATCGCGCGACATCGCGATCACCGGCTGTATGAGCTTCACGCTCGCCAGGCTCAGCGTGCGAGCCTGCAAATCGACCGCTGCCCCTTGCACGGCCAGTTGCTTGAGCGCGAGCGCTGCGGGCAGCGCTGCGGTTTTGCCCGACGCGGCCGTGGTGCCGCCCTCGGTCACTCGCAGACCATCGACGACGAGTTCGCCCTGCCCGATTCGCAGCTTCGGCTGATCGCCTGCGGCCCAGATCAGTTGCGCCGACGCCGCGAGCCGTCCGCTGACCTTCGGCCGCAGTGTCTCGGCCAGATACGGCGCGAGCGCATCGAGCGGCAGGTCGAACAGCTTGATGTCGAGCAGCGCCCGACGGTCGCTCGCGCGGCCCTCGACAGACAGCCGCCCCGGCGCCGGCGCAGCGGCAGTGGCTCCCGCAGCCGGGCCGACCAACGTTGCCTGCACGCTCACCGGCATCGCGGCGTCCGCCGCAAACGGATAGGCGAGCGGGCCGGCCTTCAGATCGATGGCTTCGAGCGCCAGCGCTGCCGCCGGCGCGACGCTGGCGTCGGCCCACAACACGCGCATGCCGCTGACGTGCAGCGCTTCGACCTGCACCTTCCAAACGCCGTCGGTGGCTGCGGCCTTCGGCACCGATGCCGCCGACCCGGCCGCAGCCGCAGAAGTTGCGGCCACCGACGTCGGACCCGACAGTTGCGCCAGGTTCAATCGACCCTGCGCATCGCGCGTCACATGCACGGTCGGCGCGTCGAGCGCGATGGCGCCGAAGGACAGCTCGCGGCTCAGCGGCTTGATGTCGCGCAGCGCGATGCTCAGCCGCCTCCAGGCCAGCAGCGGCGCACCGGCCGCGTCGTCGGCGGCGAGGTTCTTCACCTCGACCTGGCCGCGCAACGCGACGCTCGGCAATGCCCCGACCATCTTGAAATCCAGCGCCAGATCGGCCGCAACCTGGCCCTGGCGCAGTCTGATGGGCAGCGCATCGGGCAGGTAGCCCAAGTACGGCTTGAGATCGAGTTCACCCATCTTGAACTGCAGCGCCGCCGCGCGGCTTTGCGCGAAAGGCGTTGTCTGCGCGTCGGAGCTGAACGCCGCACCGTTGAACTGAAAGGCAACCCGCGGCTCGACCTTCACGTCGATCTCCGCAGGCAGATTTGCCAGAAACGGCAAGCTCAGGTTCAGTGCGGTCAACCGGTACGCTGACCGACCGGACGGTCATCGAAGAACACCGCCGCGTCACGCACCTGCAGGTTGTAAAGCGCGAAGCGCACCGGCTCGGAGGCCGGGGGCTCCGGCACGGCGGGCTTGAAGCGGGCGATCAGGTCGTCGATGTCGTAGTGGCCCGCGGCAGTGCGCGCCACCCGCAGCTCGGGCGCATCGACCTCGAAGGCTTCGATCACCGGCGCGCGGCGCAGCAGCGAACTGATGTCGGCGTTGACATAAGCGCGTGCGACCTTCAACAGCGGGGCGGCTGCGGCCGAGGCCGAGGCCGTGGCTGCCGCTGAGGCCGCTGCTGCCGATGGAGCGGGCGCACCTGCGGCGTCGATCGGCACGCCACCGATCACGATGTCGCGCACCGTCAGTTCGAGCGACCACGGGCTGAAACTCACCTCGCCGAGCGCGACAGTTCGGCCGAGCGCGCTGCCCAGCCGCTGCTGCACCTGCGACTTCAGCAGCGGCGGCACGACCAGCCACGCCAGCGCCCACAAGCCCAGCATCCCGATCGCTGCCCACGCGAAACGTCGCAACCACTTCACTGTTTGTCTCCTGGCCGAGGGGCCTCGTGCGGCGTCAACCGCGCGGCTGCCGATCGTGTCACGCAACGAGGCGCGATCACAATGTGGCCTTTGCGTTCTGAACCGAAAGCCCACCTTGCACAGCATTCTCAGCCTGCTCGGCATCGAGGCCTGGAAACCGGCGCTCACCGCCTTGGTTCTGCCCCCGGTGCCGCTGTTATTGGCGTTGTTGCTGGGCGCCCGGCTGATGCTGCGTCGACGCGGCTGGGGCTGGTTCATCGTTCTGGCGAGCGTCGGCGGCCTCTGGCTCACCGCATGCAGCGGCTTCGCCCGCGTCATCGAGCCGCTGCTGCTGACCGCCTCGCCGCCGCTGCGACCCGAGCGCATTGCCGAGCTGCGGGCCGCGGGGAAATCGGCGGGGGTCGACAAACGCAGCGGCAACAGCCGGGTCGCGATCGTGGTTCTGGGGGGCGGCGTCGAGCCCTACGCGCCGGAGTACGGCACCAGCAACCTGTCTTCGTATTCGCTGGAGAGTCTGCGCTACGGCCTGTGGCTGGGCCGCGAAACCGGCTGGCCGGTGGCGTTCAGCGGCGGCATCGGCTGGGGCAACCGCCCGGGCACCGCCGAGGCCGACGTGGCGGCGCGCATCGCCATCCAGGAATACGGCCGTCCGCTGCGCTGGGCAGAGTCGGAATCCCGCGACACCCGCGAGAACGCAGGCCGCAGCGTCGCGCTGATGCGCGAAGCCGGCGTCCAGCACATCCTGCTGGTGACGCGCGGCTGGCACATGCAGCGGGCGATGCGGCTGTTCGAAGAAGCTGCACGCAGCGACGGGATGCGCATCGAAGCCGCGCCGATGGGGCTGGCGGCGCCGATCGAGATTCCGGTGCTCGCCTGGATGCCTTCGTCGGCCGGCTTCGAGCGCGTGCGCCTGGTGCTGCGGGAATGGCTGGGCCGGACGCTGGGCGCCTGATCGGCCGGTATCTTCAAAAACAGCCCGGCTCTGAGGTACGCTTCGACACCAAATAATTCACCCTTCTACCGATGCCCGCGACCGCTGCATCGTTGACGTCCGCAACTGAACCCCCAGGGGTTGCCGCTCCACCCGTGACATCCTCTCCCGAGCTCGACATCTCAACCGCCGTGGTGGTCCCCCACAAGGGCATCGGCGACTTGATTTGGCACCTGCCCTACATCCGAGCGATCGCTGCGCGCAGCGCCGGCGGGCAGGTCACGGTCATCGCACGCCCGTCCAGTCGGGCGACCGAGCTGCTGTCGGCCGAGCCGACCGTCTCGCGCGTCATCGAGTTCGACCGCCGTCCGCGCCGCGAGGAAGGTGTTCGCGGACGGCACGACGGCTGGCGCGAGCAGTGGTCGTTCGCGCGCGAACTGCGCCGTTTGCGCATCGGGCGCATCTATATTTTCTCCGGACGCTTTCGGCACGGGCTGCTGGCGCGGCTGGCCGGCGTGCGGCACCGTGCCGGCTTCGGCTTCACGCTGACCGAGCGCTTGTTCCTCAACGCGCCGCCCTACATCCGGCGCCATCGGGGGCCGGGTAACTGGGTCTACCCCGAAGCGACCGCCCTCGCGCTGGCGCACGGCCTGGTCAGCGTGCCGGTGGTGCCCCGGCTGAATGTGCCGCAGGAGATGGTGCTCACGCTGGCCGCACAACTGGCCGATCTGCCGCGACCGCGCTACGCATTCGCCATCGGCTCGTCGGATCGCCGCCGCAACTGGGGCACCGAGCGCTTTGCGGCACTCGCCGAAGCGCTGGCGGACACCGGCGCCGGGGTGCTGCTGCTCGGCGGCCCGGCCGAGCAGTCGCTGGCCCGCGACATCGTCGCTGCGGTCGCGCCTCACCTGCGTGCTGCCGTACGCCCGCTGTGCCAGGCCTCGGTGCTGGTCTCGGCGGCAGCGCTGCGGAACTGCGATTTCTGCATCGGCAACGACACCGGCGTGCTGAACATGGCGGCCGCCAGCGGCCTGCCCAGCCTCGGCCTGTTCGGCGCCAGCCCGCCGTTGAACCACGACCCGCTGCTGCGTGCAGTGACGGGTGCGACGATGGACCAAATCACGGTGAACGACGTGCTGTCCCGCACCGGTGACCTGCCACTGTTACAGACACCGGCGGCTGCCAGGTCGGCCTGATCCGTACAGGCGGTAGAGCGTTTTCATCGTCTGCAACGACGCTCGCGGTCGAGCGGGCCGTGCCGACTGCCCGAAACAGCGCCCGCACAGAAAACCGCCTGGCGATGATCGCTGGCAGCAGCGTCGGCTCAGCCCGGAAAGTGGCGCGCCAGACCCTGTTGCCAGAGGGGGTTGGGTCGGTCGAGGCCGCCCGCGCTGACGCGGCGGGCACAACTTTCAGAGACCCGCCGACGAGTCACGCGATCTGGCCCACCCGGCACGACGCGCCACGACGAAGATCGTGGCCAGCGAGAAAATCCCGGTGGATCGGCGCAACCGCCCGTCGATCAGTTGCCCAATCAAGCGGGCAGCTCGATTCGCTCGAGCAGCGAAACACCTGCCATGCGCCGCAAGACCGCATGCGCACCGGGCGTGAATGGCTGGCCGAAAACGTTCCACCACGACGCCAGCGGCGGCAGGCGCTGCAGTCGCTGCGCTTCCTCCCAGATCGATCGAAATTCGGTCTCATGCCAGCCCAGCGGCTCGAAGAAACGGGCGCTGTCCGCCTGAGCGAATCGGAACGGCGCGCGGGCTGCCATCAGATACGGCTGCCACGACAAGCCCACCGACTCCAGCAGCCAGGGCGTCACCAGATCGGTGATCCACCAGCGGGCCTGCGGCTCGCCGCGCAACTGCTGCGCCAGCGCGCTGACCTGCTCCGGCGCCAGGTAGACCAACAGGCCCTCGGTCAGCACCAGCAGCGGGCTTCGGCACTTGCGCGCAGCGACCAACACCGCCTTGCGCGCCGCCGCATCGCTCAGGTCGGCGGCGAGGTTCGTGTGCTTGCAGACCGGCGTTTCGCCGTGTAAGCAGTCATGGCGATAGGCCACCATCTCGGGCAGATCGCCGTCGAACCAGTTGAGCGTGGCGGGCAGCGGCAGTCGGAGGGCCCGCGTGTCCAGCCCCGCACCGAGGTTGACCACCGTGCCGGCGCCCAGCCTGACACAGCGCAGGATGAGTTCATCCATCACGACGGTGCGAACGATGATCGACCACGCCATCGATTGGGCATGCGGCAGGCCGCGGACGATCTCCAACCCCCAATGCCCCGCCATGCGGCGTGCATGCGGGTCATGAAAGTGCGCATCGGGCCGATCCGACTCGCAGGCGCGGTACATCGCGACCCACAGGGCGGTGTCGGTGACCTGACGAATGAGCATGCCAATCATGATCCGGCAACGACGTTCGATGTGCTGGGCGCCGATTTGAAGGCCTGCCTGTTCGCTGCGAAACTCAGGTAAGCGACCCAGTCACTCGTTGCACAAATACTTACATCGACGTACGTCTGGTGACTCAAGTTTGGTTAAGTAGGACCAACGCGACCCGAAAATCAAGACAGACGGATGTCTTGTCGTGCGCACGCTGCTGACCTTTCGACAACAGCAGCTAACGGGCGCGAGACAACCCCTCTGAAAAGGGCAAACCCTGCGAAAGCAGGGGACGCAAAGTCAACGGTCTAAAGGGCCTCGGCCCCAGGACGGCAGGACTGCCAGAGTGAGCCTCCACAGCGTGCCGAAGCGCTGTGGGTTCCTGAGCAGTGGCGCGCCTTTTGCGGGTGTGTTGCGTGCTTACGGGGTTCATCGATGCGCAGTGCCGCCGGTCTGGAAGCCAGCCGCAACGCATGGGAATCATCATTTTGAACACCGCCGCTCGGCCACACATCGCTCGCAACAACCGCAAACACATCGCCGTCAAACACGCCCCGCAGCGACACGCGGTTTCAACGGCTGCCTGCCTCCTGATAGCAGGCTTCGGGCTGGCAGGTGCAAATTCTGCATTTGCACAAGCTGCGCCCGATTGGGCCCCAGGGCGCTTGCTGGTCATGCCTCGCGCAGGCCTGTCAGACGGTGATTTCGAGAAACTCGCGAAGGTTCACGGAGGCGTCGGGCGCCGCGTTGGCAAAAGCGAGCTGCGCATCATTGATCTGCCAGCCCATGCATCGGAGACCGCTGTGCTGGCCCGGCTGGCGCACCATCCGCATCTGAAGTTTGCCGAACTCGATCGGCGAATCCCCGCCGACCTGGTCGTCGATGACCCGTACAGCGGCAGCGAGTGGCACCTGCCCGTGATTCGCGCAGCAAGCGCCTGGGATGCAACGCAGGGCGCTGGCATCACCATTGCGATCCTCGATTCAGGCGTGCTCGGCACTCACCCGGATCTGGCATCCAAGCTGGTGGCCGGCTGGAATTTCTACGACAACAACAACAACACGGCAGATGTGAACGGACACGGCACCGCCGTGGCAGGCGCGGCGGCGGCCATCACCAACAACGGCGCCGGCGTCTCGGGCGTGGCAGGCGCGGCGAAGATCATGCCGATCCGGGTCTCCGACAGCGCGGGCTACGCGTACTACAGCACCATTGCGGCCGGCGTCACTTTTGCGGCAGACAACGGTGCCCGCGTGGCGAACGCCAGTTTCAGCGGCGTCTACACCAGCGCAGCGGTGCAGAGCGCAGCCGCATACCTTAAGAGCAAAGGAGGCGTGCTGGTCGTGTCCGCCGGCAACAGCGGCACGGACGACGGCTCGCTGGCGAGCACAGCGATGATTCCGGTGTCGGCGACCGACTCGGCCGACGCCCGTGCCAGTTGGTCGAGCTTTGGCAAGTACGTGGCCGTGTCCGCACCCGGCGTCGGCATTTGGACCACCGGCTCGGATGGCGGCTACCGCGCGGCCTCCGGCACTTCGTTCTCGGCCCCGATCACCGCTGGCGTCGTGGCGTTGATGATGGCAGCCAAGCCCGCACTGTCGGCAGCACAGGTCGAGAGCCTGCTGTACTCGACCGCCGTCGATCTCGGAACCGCCGGACGCGACATCTACTTCGGCTACGGCCGCATCGACGCAGCGGCGGCTGTCGCTGCTGCCACGGCCACAACGACCGTTGCAGCGGATACGCAATCGCCTGCGGTCGGCATCGCGGCACCCGTGGGCAGTGCGACTGTCGCCGGTCTGACGGCCGTCGATGTATTGGCCAGCGACAACGTCGGCGTGATCCGCGTGGAACTGCGGGTGAACGGCAGCACGGTGGCCACCGACACCGCAGCGCCGTATCAGTTCAGTTGGGACACGACGAAGGTAGGCAACGGCACCGTCGACCTGATGGCTTACGCATTCGATGCGGCAGGCAACAGCAAGGCCTCCGCCAGCGTTCCGGTCAACGTAGCCAACAACGTCATTGCAGACACCACTGCACCGGTGGTCACCATCAGCAATCCGCTCGGCGGAAGCAAGGTGTCGGGTAACGTGCAAATCAAGGTGTCGGCCAGCGACAACAACGGTGCTGCTGCCATCAAGCAATCGCTCTACATCAACGGGCGACTGATGACCAGCGCCAGCGGCGGCAGCCTCGCGTACACCTGGAACACGCGAAAAATCGCTGCGGGGTCGTACACGATCCAAGCCGTGGCGGCTGATGCGGCAGGCAACAAGACCAGCGGCGCAGTGCAGGTCACGCGATAAAGCGGCTGCGACAAAAGCAACAAAGCCCGCCGAGACGGGCTTTGTTTGTTTACGAATCGCTTACAGCTTACGGCGGCGTGACATTGCTGCAGCCACCAAAGCCAAGCCCACGAGTCCCAGCGTGGCGGGTTCAGGAATCTCGTTTTGTCCGCCGCCGTCGCCCGGAGTTCCGAAGGCTTTGTCGCTGTCTTTGCAGGACTCTGAAGGAAGCGTCGTTCCAGCGGGGCACAACTGCTGTGCGCGCACTCCAACCAACCCAAAATCAGCCTCCGTCAGTCCGAAGTCAGAGGTGGTCCACGAAAATGTTTGAATACCGTCGAAACCCGCGTCGCCTAGGCGAAAAACCAACTCCCAATCGCCTCCGACCAGCCCAGGCAACGCCAAGCCGTTCAAATTACATCCTGTGCCGCAACTGTCAGAAGCCGTATCCGTCGCGAACACGCTGACTTGACCCAGCGGATTCACATT
>JANMTL010000032.1:0-4016 GCA_031390425.1 Rhizobacter sp. | reverse complement strand
GCCTGGACGTTTACGACACGAGAGGCCGGCTGTTGCTGCGAACGACGGCGCGCGGGCGCTTCGCCCTGCAAGGCGGAACCGAGCTGTTCATGGAAAGCGGCGAGCCCAGCCTCGACGACGTGCCGCTGGATGTTTTCCTGGCGCGATTCCCGGCCGGCCAGTACAAGATCGTCGCCAAGGGGATCGACGGCCTGACGTACGTCGGGCATGCGAACTTCACCCACAACATCCCCGACGGACCGGTGCTCGTCGCCCCGGCGGAAGACGAGGTGGTGAGTCCGCAAAACCTGACCGTGCGCTGGCAAGCCGTTGCGCCGCCCAATGGCAGCCCGATCGTCGGCTACCAGGTGCTGGTCGTGAAGCCGAACACCGGCCTTCGCGCGTTGCCGAAACAGATCCTCGACGTGACGATGCCACCGGGAGCCACCAGCCTGGCGGTGCCTGCAGGATTCCTGCTGCCCGATTCGTCCTACGAATGGGAGGTCCTGGCGATCGAGTCCGGGGGCAACCAGACGCTGTCGGTCGGGCACTTCACCACGCGGAAGTAGCCACGGCGGGCCGATCGCGGACGAGCGCGCCGGACCCGGCGCGCTCGTCCCGCATTGCGCCACCTGTCGGCACGTCAAGGCAAACAGAGCCACGTGCGCTTTCTAGCCAGCCGTGCCGGTCGCTCGCCGTTGACCCTCGTGACCTGCGGTCCGCTCGAATGCGACAAACTCACACATCCGCCGGTGCTTCTTTTGCATCGGCCCGCAAACCTTGAAACTTACCGGCCGCCAGAAGCATCCATACAACCCCTGGGTTCTATACTGAAGCAGCACAAAATGTACAAGTCAGCAAGAAGGTCGGACATGGGTACGAAGCTCAAGATTTCGGGATGGATTGCCCTCGGCGCCGTGGCCGGAGCGCTGGCTACGATGCAGTTGCAGGCAACCGCGCGCAACGCGGTCAGCTCGCTGCCGCTCGACGAATTGCAGCAACTCGCTGCGGTGTTCGGCATGGTCAAGAGCGACTACGTCGAAGTGGTCGACGAGAAGAAGCTGATCACAGACGCCATCGGCGGCATGGTGGCCGGGCTCGATCCCCATTCGCAGAATTTCGACAAGAAGTCGTGGAAGGAATTCCGCGAAGGCACCACCGGGCGTTTCGTCGGCGTCGGCATCGAAATCGGCATGGAAGACGGCCTCGTCAAGGTGGTCACGCCGATCGAAGGTTCGCCGGCCTTTCGCGCCGGGTTGAAAAGCGGCGACTTGATCACCAAGATCGACGACGCTGTCGTCAAGGGCCTGAGCCTGGACCAAGCCGTCAAGCGCATGCGCGGCGAGCCGGGCACCAAGGTCATGCTGATGATGTTTCGCAAGTCCGAAAGTCGCACCTTCCCGGTGACGATCGTTCGCGAGGAAATCCGCACGGTCAGTGTGCGCGCCAAGATCATCGAGCCCGGCTACGCGTGGCTGCGGGTCAGCCAGTTCCAGGACCGCACGGTCGAGGACTTCGCACGCAAGCTCGAAGAGCTGTACACGCAAGACCCCAACCTCAAAGGTATCGTGCTCGATCTGCGCAACGACCCGGGTGGCCTGCTGGAAGCGTCGGTGGCCATTTCATCGGCCTTCCTGCCGAGCGATGTGACGGTGGTGTCGACCAACGGCCAGATCGCCGAGTCGAAATCGGTGTTCAAGGCCTCGCCCGAGTTCTACATGCGGCGCGGTGGCGCCGACCCGCTGCGGCGTCTGCCCGAAGCGCTGAAATCGGTGCCGCTGGTGGTGCTGGTCAACGAGGGCTCGGCTTCGGCCAGCGAAATCGTCGCCGGCGCCTTGCAGGATCACAAGCGTGCCATCGTGATGGGCGCGCAAACCTTCGGCAAGGGCTCGGTGCAAACTGTTCGCCAGTTGTCGCCAGACACCGCGCTGAAGATCACCACCGCGCGTTACTACACGCCGACCGGCAAATCGATCCAGGCCAAGGGCATCGTGCCCGACGTGATGCTGGACGAAACGGCCGAGGGCAATCTGTTCTCGGCGTTGCGCCCGCGCGAGGCCGATCTGGAAAAGCACCTGCAAAGCGGACAGGGCGCCGAGAAGAAAGACGCGGCCCGCGAAAAAGCGCGTGAAGAAGCCCGCAAGAAGCTCGAAGAAGACAACACGAAGAAGGTCACTGCGACCACCCCGCCGAAACCACAGCCCGAGTTCGGCAGCGAAGACGACTTCCAGTTGACCCAGGCCATCAACCGCCTGAAAGGCAAGCCGGTGTTGATGAGCAAATCGATGGCCGAGCGCAAGGTCGAGACGGAAACCAACTGAGGCCACGCTTTCGATCGAGAGGCAGCATCGACCATGTGTCGCGGCCTCGAACCGACGCCCGCTGACTGCGGGCGTTTTTTTGTGCCCCCCAAGGTCACGCTCAGACAAGTCCCCCGATGAACGACGACCAACTGCTGCGCTATTCGCGCCACATCCTGCTCGATGAGATCGGCATCGAAGGCCAGCAGCGGCTGCTGGCGGCGCACGTGCTGGTGATCGGTGCAGGCGGCCTCGGCTCGCCGGTGGCGATGTACCTGGGCACGGCGGGCGTCGGCACGCTGACGCTGGTCGACGACGACACCGTCGATCTGACCAACCTGCAGCGGCAGATCGCGCACACGCTGGCGCGCATAGGGCGGCCCAAGGTCGAATCGGCCGCCGCCACGGTGAACGCGATCAACCCCGAGGTGCGGGTGATCGCTTTGTCCGAACGCGCCGACGCCGACCGGCTCGAGGTTCTGATCGCCGAGGCCGACCTGGTCGTCGACTGCAGCGACAATTTCGCGACCCGGCATGCGGTCAACGCCGCCTGCGTGCGCCACGCCCGGCCGCTGGTGTCGGGGGCGGCGATCGGCTTCGACGGGCAGATCACGGTTTACGTCACCGACAAGCGCGACACCCGCAGCGCCGCCCACCCCTGCTACGCCTGCATCTTCCCGCCCGATGCGACCTTCGAGGAAGCGCGCTGCGCCACGATGGGCGTGTTCGCGCCGCTGGTCGGCATCATCGGCAGCATGCAGGCGGCCGAGGCGCTGAAGCTGCTGGCCGGTGTCGGCAGCTCGCTGGCTGGGCGCCTTCAGATGCTCGACGCGCGTCAGATGGAATGGACCGAGATTCGCCTTTCCCGCAACCCGGCGTGTCCGGTGTGCGGCTTGCGCCATTGCGAAGGCAACGCTGAACAAGTCCCCGACACCTCGCCACGCTAAGCTGCACCGCATGGACAAACGCAACGATCTGACCGCCCGCAATTTCCCGACCGCCCAAGAAGACGCCATCACTGCGGCGCCCCCGTCGCTCTACGGCGGCCCCAAAAGCGCTTACCGGCTCGCTTTCACCGACAACGATTTCCTGCTGCGCGAAGAACTCCGCCCGGTGCGCATGCAGCTCGAACTGCTGAAACCCGAGATGGTGCAAAAGGAAGCCGGCATCGAATCGACCATCGTGATCTTTGGCAGCGCACGCATTGCAGCTCCCGAGGTGGCGGCGGCGGAATTGGCCCGGGCCCGCGCCAACGATGAAGCCACCGCCATCCGTGTGGCCGAGACGCGCGTGCTGATGTCGCGCTACTACGACGAGGCGCGGCGTTTTGCTGCGCTGGTGACGCAGCGCACCGCCGACATGGATACGCCGGTGTACGTGGTCACCGGCGGCGGCCCCGGCATCATGGAAGCCGGCAACCGCGGCGCGTTCGAGGTCGGCGGCAAAAGCATCGGCCTCAATATCGTGCTGCCGCACGAGCAAGAGCCCAACCCGTACATCACGCCGGAGTTGTGCTTCCAGTTCCACTACTTCGCGCTGCGCAAGATGCATTTCCTGATGCGCAGCATCGCGCTGGTGTGCTTCCCCGGCGGCTACGGCACGCTGGATGAACTGTTCGAGACGATGACGCTGGTGCAGACGGGCAAGTCGCGCAAGCGGCCGATCCTGATGTTCGGGCGCGATTTCTGGTCGCGGCTGATCAATTTCGACCTGCTGGTCGAGACCGGCATGATTTCG
>JANMTL010000309.1:0-7625 GCA_031390425.1 Rhizobacter sp. | reverse complement strand
GTGACCAGCAGCGCGCGGCAGCGCAGAGCTTTGGTCGCGTTCATTGCTTCACCTTCATCTCGATGCCGGCCACCATCAGCGTGACGCGCTCGCAGAAGGTCGCCACGCGCGGTGCAGTGCGCCCAGCGCATCAAGATAGCGACGTACCTCATGGCCCAGCGGTGCCACGCCCATGCCGATCTCGTTGGATACCAGCACCACGGGCCCCGCTGCATCGCCCAGGGCATCGCACAGCGCCGCCTGTTGCTGGCGCCATGCCGGCTCATCGAGCCGCGGCCCCACCATCGGCATCAGTTGCTGCGTCAACCACACGGTCAGGCAGTCGACGATCACGAGCCTCTGGGGTGCGCACCACTCGCGCAACACAGCCGACAGATCGTGTGGCACTTCCAGGGTCTGCAGGTTCGGGACGTGCAAAGCGCGCTGCTCGCGGTGACGCGCTATGCGCTCGCGCATCTCGTCGTCACCGGGCATTGCGGTCGCGATCAACAGCGCGCAATGACCAGAGACTCGCAGCCAGTCTTTTGCGCGCAACTCCGCACAATGAGACTTGCCGCTCTTGCCGCCGCCGAGGATCAGCTCGTGCATGCGCAGGCCTTAACGCCCACTGCAGCGCAGCGTGACGAAGACCGAATGCGACCTAAAGGGAATGAAAGCCATGATGGAACAGCCGTGCCAACCGTGCTCGCCCGCTTCCCCGCAGGCACGCACCTCTTGGTGCGCCGCATATACGGCGCACCGCCTCGTTGGCCGGTATCCGGGCTGGCGGAGACGACCCGTGTTCCCTTCCCAGGCGACGCCGCTTTCGCAGCGCGCACCCAGTGGGTTGTAGACACGAGCGGTGAGCACGAGGCTCACGTCCGCTTACCGTTGCGGGGGCAGCTCAGGTTGGGGCGGCGGCGCATTTCAGCATTGAACTGCGGCGTTGCCCTTCCTGATTCCCGTTGAACTGCTTTGGCTAGAAAACCAAAGCGAGCACCAACAAAACGAGCATACCAGAAGGTCTTGAGTAGTCATCGCAGTCTGAACCAGTCGAACTTCAGCGGCTTTCCTTGGGCATGCTTGCTGAGCTCATCTTGTGGGCCCTCCTTCACGAAGGATTCGAATCGGGCCGTCCTGAGTGAGCTACCTGCCCTACGCGCTCGCACGCTTAGTGGCTTGGAAATTCTTGAGACCGGCACTCGGGTAGAGCGCTGCCGTTCAAACGCGCCGCACAGGTCAAATGCAGCCGGAGGTCGCTCTCGGCGGATTAGAGGTTCGACCCTGGTGCCCTGCGGGGCACTGCCTCGGGGGGGGGGTCGACCAGTTCCACGTCAAACCCATGTTGGAGAAACAGCGATGGCAGGACCGAGCAAATCTCTCCGGTCTGGTTTTCATGACCACTGGGCCGGCCGCAGCCGAGCGACACGAATGGTTTGTTTTTCGCGCTTGACGCTCTGAACGGACGGCCCCTACACTTAGATTTGCTCCGGGGTGCACTGAGTGCTGAGACGGCGAAGATGCCGAACCCGACGAACTTGATCCGGTTAATGCCGGCGGAAGAAGAGCCGATTCGTTCTCTCAGGTGGTGGTCCTGGCGCAATGCCAGGGCCCTTGTCTGGGGGCACTTTCCGGAGCACCCACTGCCTCCCAGGAAAGGTTGCCTTGATGAACGCTCCCGAAAAGTTCGACCCCGCCACCTTCGCGCAGCGCTTGGCACTTACGCGCGAGCCGTTTCCAGCCTCCAGGAAGGTCTATGCGCACGGCAGCGTGCATGCCGACCTGCGCGTGCCGATGCGCGAGGTGACGCTGACCAACGGCGAAGCCATCGCGCTGTACGACACCTCCGGGCCCTACACCGAGCCGTCGGCCACGATCGACGTGCGCAGTGGCCTTGCGCCGCTGCGTGCGCCCTGGATCGACGCTCGCGGCGACACTGAGACATACACCGGCCGCGCGCCGCAGGCCCTCGACGACGGCACCAAGCACGAGGCCCGCGAGGCCGAGCGCCTCGCGGCGCTGCGCCGCGAGGCTGCTGCGCTGCAGCGCTTGCCACGCCGCGCGATCGGCGGTGCCAACGTCACCCAGATGCACTACGCGCGGCGCGGCATCGTCACGCCCGAGATGGAGTTCGTGGCGATCCGCGAGAACGGCAAGCGCGAGTGGATGGCCGAGTACTTGGCCGATGCCTCGCGCGAGAAGCGCCTGCAGGGCAACCCGATGGGCGCGCAGATTCCGCGGATCGTAACGCCCGAGTTCGTGCGCGACGAAGTGGCACGCGGCCGCGCGATCATTCCGGCCAACATCAACCACCCCGAGGTTGAGCCGATGGCGATCGGGCGCAACTTCCTGGTCAAGATCAACGCCAACATCGGCAACTCGGCGGTCACGTCGAGCATCGACGAAGAGGTCGAGAAACTCGTCTGGGCGATCCGCTGGGGCGCCGACAACGTGATGGACCTGAGCACCGGCAAGAACATCCACACCACGCGCGACTGGATCGTGCGCAACTCGCCGGTGCCGATCGGTACGGTGCCGATCTACCAGGCGTTGGAGAAAGTCGGCGGCGTGGCCGAAGACCTCACCTGGGCGATCTTTCGCGACACGCTGATCGAGCAGGCCGAACAGGGGGTGGACTACTTCACCATCCACGCCGGTGTGCGGCTGGCCTTCATCCACCTCACCGCGAACCGGCGCACCGGCATCGTCTCGCGCGGCGGCTCGATCATGGCCAAGTGGTGCATCTCGCACCACAAGGAAAGCTTTCTCTACACGCACTTCGAAGACATCTGCGACATCATGAAGGCGTACGACGTGAGCTTCTCGCTCGGGGACGGCCTGCGCCCCGGCTCCGGCGCCGACGCCAACGACGAGGCCCAGTTCGCCGAACTGCGCACGCTCGGAGAGCTGACGAAGACCGCCTGGAAGCACGACGTGCAGACCATGATCGAAGGCCCGGGCCATGTGCCGATGCATTTGATCCAGGCCAACATGGAAGAGCAGCTCAAACACTGCCACGAGGCGCCGTTCTACACGCTCGGGCCGCTCACGATCGACATCGCGCCCGGCTACGACCACATCTCGAGCGCCATCGGCGCGGCCATGATCGGCTGGTTCGGCACCGCGATGCTGTGCTACGTGACGCCCAAGGAGCACCTGGGCCTGCCCGACCGCGACGACGTGAAGGCCGGCATCGTCGCGTACAAGATCGCCGCGCATGCGGCCGACGTGGCGAAGGGTCACCCGGGGGTGCGGGCACGCGACGACGCGCTCTCGAAGGCGCGCTTCGAGTTCCGTTGGCACGACCAGTTCAACCTGAGCCTCGACCCCGATACCGCGCGCGACTTCCACGACGAGACGCTGCCGAAGGATTCGAGCAAGGAGGCGCACTTCTGCTCGATGTGCGGGCCGAAGTTTTGCTCGATGAAGATTACCCAGGAGGTGCGCGAGTACGCCGCTGCGAAGGGCCTGAGCGACGAGGCGGCGCTGGCGCAAGGGCTGGCCGCGAAATCCGAAGAGTTCAAGCGCGCCGGGGGTGAGATCTACATCCCGATCCAGCCCGCGCGCGGCGAGAGCCTCTAACCAATGGCCGCACAGCACATCGGCATCGCCGGTGCGGGGCTGTTAGGCCGGCTGCTGGCATGGCGCTTGTCGGTCGACGGGCACGCCGTGACAGTGTTCGATCCGGCCAGCGGCCCGCTCGACCGCGGGCAGGCCGCGGGCTGGACAGCGGCCGGCATGCTCAGCCCCTGGGCCGAGTTGGAATCCGCAGACGCCGACGTAGCCCGCCTCGGCCTGCGCTCGCTCGTGCTGTGGGCCGACACGGTGAGTCGTTTGCCCATGCCGGTGCATTTCCGGCGCGAAGGCAGCCTGTTGCTGGCACACCGCAGCGACCTCGGAACAGCACAGCGTCTGGTCAGCGTACTGCAGGGGAAGATGCCCATCGGCCACGCGCCACGCGCATTGACGGCCATGCAACTGCGAGACCTCGAGCCCGCGGTGCATGGCCCAACCCACGCGTGGATGCTCGACGGCGAAGGCCAGATCCACAGCGTGCAGGCGATGCTCGCATTGGCAGACGCGGCCACGCGCAGCGGCGCGCGCTGGCGCTGGGGCACGACCATTGACGAGCTGGCACCCGGGCGCATCGGCGGCGAGTGCTTCGACGCGGTGTTCGACGTGCGCGGTGTCGGCGCCCGGCCCGATCTACCGGTGCGGGGTGTCCGGGGCGAGATCCTGTGGCTGCACGCCCGAGGCCTCACATTGCAGCGACCGCTGCGCCTGCTGCACCCACGCTCGCGGGTCTACCTCGTGCCGCGGCCGGACGACATCGTCGTCGTGGGCGCGAGCGAGATCGAGTCCGAGGACCGCTCGCCGATCTCGGTGCGCAGCCTGCTGGGCCTGCTCAGCGCGGCGCACAGCGTGCTGCCCGAACTCGCCGAGGCGCGCGTCGTGCACACCGAGTCCAACCTGCGACCGGCCCTGCCCGACAACCTGCCGCACATCGAACACCGGCCCGGCCTCACGCGCATCAACGGCTTGTTTCGCCACGGCTGGCTGATCGCACCGGCACTGGTCGAAGACGCGTTGCGGCAGACGGGGCTGCAGCCGGTGCGGGTAGCACGGCAGGGCCTCGCAGCATGAACGAGCAAGATGACACACCCGCTTTGATGCTCGACATCGTCGTCAACGGACAGGCGCGAACGGTCGTCGCGTTCAGCACGCTGGCCGACCTCATCGGCGAACTGGGTCATGCGCCCGAAGGCATCGCCACCGCGCTGAACGGCGAGTTCATCGCGCGCAGCCGGCGCGCCGCCTGCGTGCTGCGCGACGGGGACAGCGTCACCTGTTTCCAGGCCATCGTCGGCGGATGACATGAACGACAGCTCGGACCCCTTCCTGCTCGCCGACGTGCAACTGCGCAGCCGCTTCCTGCTCGGCACGGCGGGCTACCCCTCGCCGCAGGTGCTGCGCGAGGCCATCGCGGTTTCGGGGGCACAGGTCGTGACGGTCGGGCTGAAGCGCCAGCTCGCGGCTGCCAGCACGGACAACGGCTTCATCGAGATCGTCCGCGCCAGCGGCGCGCGGTTGCTGCCCAACACCGCCGGCTGCCGCACCGCGTGCGAGGCCATCGCCCTCGCGCACATGGCGCGCGAGCTGCTCGGCACGCACTGGATCAAACTCGAAGTGGTGGGCGACGAGCACACGCTGCAGCCCGACCCGTGGGAGCTCACCCTCGCGGCCAAGCAGCTCGTCGACGACGGCTTCGAGGTGTTCCCGTATTGCACCGACGACCTGGTGAGCGCGCAGCGCCTCGTCGATGCCGGCTGCCGCATCCTGATGCCGTGGGGCGCACCGATCGGCTCGGGCCAGGGCTTGCTCAACCCATGGGCGCTGCGCACGCTGCGCGCCCGCCTTCCAACGCTGACGCTGATCGTCGACGCCGGCATCGGTGCGCCGTCGCATGCGGTGCAGGCGATGGAACTCGGCTTCGATGCGGTGCTGCTGAACTCGGCGGTTGCTCAGGCCGCCGATCCGGTCAGCATGGCGCGCGCGTTCGGGCTGTCGATCGAAGCCGGGCGGCTCGGGCATCGCGCCGGGCTGCTGGCGCCGCAGGACATGGCCGTTGCCTCCACACCGGTTAGCGGCCGGCCGTTCGAGCTGTGACAGCCGGCAACGAACTCACCGGTGGCAACGCGGCCCGCCCCGTGGTGTGGAGCATCGCCGGCTCCGACAGCGGCGCCGGTGCCGGCCTGCAGGCCGACCTGCGCGCCTTCGACACGTTCGAGGTGCACGGCTGCACGGCGGTCGCGGCGATCACGGCGCAGAACTCGGTCGGCGTCACGCGCGTTGAGCCGGTGGCGACGGACCTGCTCGATGCGCAACTGTCCGCGCTCGCCGGTGACCTGCCGCCCCGCGCGATCAAGACCGGCCTGCTCGGCACACCCGCCAATGTGCGCTGCGTCGCCGACTGGATCGACCGGCTGCGCGGCGATGCGCCGGTCGCACTTGTCATCGACCCGGTGTGGCGCGCCAGCACCGGCGCCGATCTTGCAGGCGTCGCGCTGCGACAGGCGCTGCTGCACGAGCTGATGCCCCGCGCCACCGTCATCACGCCCAACCGCGCCGAGGCGGCTTGGTTGCTGGGTCTGGACGCGGCTGCGCTCGCGAGCACCGCAGCGGTGGAGCAGGCGGCCGCGGCGTTGCGCGCGCTCGGGCCGCAGGCCGTCGTTATCACCGGCGGCGATGCGGGCGGTCCGCGTTCGCTCGACTGGATCGACACGCCCGAAGCGCGCGGCTGGCTGTCGCTTCCCCGAGTCGATACACCGCACCATCACGGCAGCGGCTGCGTTTTTGCGGCCTCGATGGCCGCCGCGCTGGCGCTCGATTTCTGCGCTGCCGATGCAGCGGTGATCGCAAAGATGAGCGCCGCGCAGGCGCTGCGGTCGGCACTGCCCGCAGGGTGCGGCGCAGGACCGGTGCGGCCACAGCGCGGCTTTGGCCTGCACCCTGAACTGCTGCCTGCGCTGCAAGCGACCGCAGACGCCGTCACAGCGGGCTTTGCTGGACTTGCCGACCCACGCATGGGCCTTTATGCGGTGGTCGACAGCGCCGCGTGGGTCGAGCGTGTTTTGAAGGCCGGGGTTCGCACGGTGCAGTTGCGCATCAAGCAAGGCTCGCGCGAGCAGCTGTCGGCCGAAGTGCTGCGCAGCGTGCAGGCGGCGCGGCGCGTAGAGGCGCAGTTGTTCGTCAACGACCACTGGCAATTGGCAATCGAGCACGGCGCGTACGGCGTGCACCTTGGCCAGGAAGACCTGCTCACCGCCGACATGGCCGCGCTGCGCAACGCCGGCCTGCGCGTCGGCCTGAGCACCCACAGCTTCTGGGAAGTCTGCCGTGCCCACGCCTGGGCGCCGAGCTACATCGCCTGCGGCCCGATCCACGCCACCACGACGAAAGACATGCCGTGGCGGCCACAAGGCCCGGGCAACCTGGCCTACTGGTGCGGAGTGCTGCGCGAGCCCGTGGTGGCGATCGCCGGTATGGACGAGGCGCGCAGTTTGCAGGCGATGCGTTGCGGTGCCGCAGGCGTGGCGGTGCTGCGCGGCATCGCGCAGGCGGAGAACCCTGAGCGGGCCATCCAAGGCTTGCAGTCGGCCATTGCTTCGGGTGAGTCGGCTGCAAGGTTTGCGGTGCCGGAACTCGCCCGCAGCTCCTTCACCACCGAGTTTCAGCCGAGGAAACTAGCGCGCTGACCGAGGGCGTCCAGGCTCTCCGGGCGCGGCGCGCTTTGCCCCGCGTTTGCTCGCGGGGACTTCAACCATCCCCTTCAGCCGCCGCACCCAAAGCTCGATGGCTGCTCGCTTCTCTGGCATATAGTCGTGGCGATCGTAGTGGCGTGCTTGTATGCCGCCCAGGCCATGCGATTGAATCTGTGCACGCACGCTGGAAACTCCTAGCCCGGATATTTCACGCTGTGACCACTGTTCGAGTTGAAGTAGTGACTCGACGCGGATTTCGAGGCTCGATGAGGACCTTGGATGTGATTGCGCTACCGGCGATGTGAATTGAGCGCGATCGGCCGATGAGAACCCCCACCCCGACTTGGGTTGCGGGCCATTTTTGTGTCTTCGCGCGGGCCAGGC
>JANMTL010000259.1:0-5243 GCA_031390425.1 Rhizobacter sp. | reverse complement strand
GGCATCGGCAGTCAGGTAGCCGATGTCGGTGTAGAGCCGCGCGGTCTTCGGGTTGTAGTTGCCGGTCGACAAGTGCGCATAGCGGCGCAGCCGCTGACCGTTGGCCGTCGCCTCGCGCCGCGTCACCAGCAGCAGCTTGGCGTGCGTCTTCAGCCCGACCACGCCGTACACCACTTGCGCGCCGACCGCTTCGAGCCGCTCGGCCCAGTTGATGTTGGCTTCTTCGTCGAAGCGCGCCTTCAGCTCGACGCCGAGCGGTTCATGGAAGTGATACGCGTAGGTCTTGTCGTCGATGGTGCCGACGCTGCCTTCCTGCGCGCGGATGCAGCCGGCGAAATAGCGGAAGTGATCGACGGCCAGCGGCAGGTCTGCGAAGGTCGTTTCGCGGATCGGCTTGCCGTTGTCCCAGGTCTCGGCGGCCGCCAGCATCGGCAGGTTGGCCTCGATGCGGTCGGCGATCTTGTTCAGGATGTTCGCGCGGTCGGTCGGCGAGGTCTTGCCCCAGGCGGTCTTGGCGGCGTGGGCGGCGTCCAGCGCCAGCTCCACGTCTTCGGCGGTCGAGCGCGGGATCTCGCAAAACACCTTGCCGGTCACCGGCGTGATGTTCTCGAAATACTGGCCCTTCGCAGGTGCCAGCCACTGGCCGCCGATGTAGTTGCCGTAGCGCTTCTTGAACTGCACTGCGGTGCCGAAATTTCCGGGTTCGAGCATGTCCATGTCGTGTCTCCACAGATGACGAAACAAGCATTGTTCGGCGCCGCGACTGGCCTGCGCAGCGCAGGCGATCCCTTATGACTCACTGTGCATAGCGATGCATGTGGCTGCCCATTTCGGGGCGGAAGCGACCGGTTTGTGCCGCTGTGCCACAGCGCTGAATGGTGGTGGCTCTTCTGGCCGGCAGGCTGCGCCGTTTTGTTTCAACGGTGTGGTCGCGCTGCGCAAGACCGCGCCGGGTTTCGGCCGCGGCGGGAGGGTTTGCCGTGCTGGACCGCGCCGGGTCTCGGCCCGGCTGCCGAGTTACTTTTTCTGCGGGGCCAGAAAAAGTAACCCAAAAGAGGCCCCGAACACCAGACATTGGGTGATCACGCTGCGGCGACACACCGCCGTCAACGGCTCTGGCACGAGAACACCCTCCGAGCTACCGCCCCGGTTTCCTCGCTCACATCCAGCCGCTCCAGCTCGCTGCGCCTCGACCCTTGCGGGTCATCGCCGCGATGACCCGCAAGGGTCGAGCCGAAGCGACAACAAGCGGATTGACATTAGCGAGGTCACCGTGGCCGAAGTCCGGTGACCGTTCTCGTGCCAGAGCCTCGGCCGTAGGTGTGCAGCCGCAGCGTGACACTCCAATGTCTGGTGTTCAGGCCGTTTGCTTTGGTTACTTTCATTTGGGCCAACAAATGAAAGTGACTCGGCCGCCGGGCCGAGACCCGGCGCGGTCTCCACCAAAGGGAACTCGCGCCGACGAGGGCCGAAACGCCACCCGGTGCACCGCACCCCAACCCCCTGGGGCTAAGAACCAGCCCCCTCGCCCCGAGCCGAGATGTAAATATCCCAAACGGCGATGAACATCGCCGCAATCACCGGCCCGATCACAAAGCCGTTCAGGCCGAATACCGCCATCCCGCCGAGTGTGGAAATCAGCACCACGTAGTCGGGCATCTTGGTGTCCTTGCCGACCAGGATCGGGCGCAGCACGTTGTCGACCAGCCCGATCACCAGCACGCCGTAGGCGACCAAGGCGGCGCCCTGCCAGATCTCGCCGGTGACCAGAAAGTACAGCGCGACCGGCACCCAGATCAGCCCGGCGCCGACCGCGGGCAGCAGCGACAAGAACGCCATCAGCACCGCCCACAGCAGCGCGCCGTTGACGCCGAGAAACCAGAACGCGAGGCCGCCCAGCGCGCCCTGGGTCGCGGCCACCACCACGTTGCCCTTGACGGTGGCACGGATCACCGTGGTGAACTTGCGCAACAGGTCGCGCTTGTCCTGCTCGTCGAGCGGGATCGCCGCGTTGATGTGCGTGGCCAGGCCGGCACCGTCGCGCAGCAGGAAGAACACCAGGTAAATCGTGATGACGAAGCTGACGATGAACTCGAACGTGTTCTGGCCGATGTTCAGCGCCTGCGCCGCGATCAGGCTGGTGCCTTGCGCCACCGCCGTGCTCAGCTTTTGCTTCAACGCGGCGATGTTGCCCAAGCCGAACTGGTTCATCAGGTCGGTCACCCAAGTGGGCAGCGCAAGCACGATCTGTTCGAAGTAGCGGCCGAAATCCAGCTCGCCGGATTGCATGCGCTGGTAAACGACTGCGCCTTCGCCGATCAGCGATGTGGTCAGCAGCGCCATCGGCAGCAGCACCATCAGCACGATCGCGGCCAGCGTGCACAACGCGGCCAGCGACCGCCTGCCGCGCAGCTTGCGCAACAGGCGCCGGTGCAGCGGCGCGAACAGGATGGCCAGCACCACGCCCCAGAAAACCGCGCCGAAAAACGGCCAAAGAATCCAGCCGAAGGCCAGCGACACCGCCAGCAGCACGAACAGGAACGCCTTGTTGTCGAGCACGGAGCTGCGGGTCGGGTCGGATGGAGTCATGTCAATGGCGCAGAACAAGCGATGCGGTGGCGCATGGTATCGCCGGGGTTTGTCACCCGCGCGTCACGCGCCGGCCATGCGGTTGTCACACCGCTGTCGCATCCTCTGGGTCCATGCATCGTGATCCGCCCCTGCTGCGCGCATGGACCGATTCCCCGGTTCCGCACGCACCGACCGCCAGCGCCCCTGGCTTCGGCGGCCCCGATTTTGTCGAAGATGGCGCTGCCGAGGCGACCACCGAACGCAGGCGTCACTACCGCAGCGTCTGGATCTCCGACCTGCACCTCGGAACGCCGGGCTGCCAAGCGGCGGCGCTGCTCGATTTCTTGAAGAGCATCGAGTGCGAGCACCTGTTCCTGGTCGGCGACATCATCGATGGCTGGCAACTGCGGCGCAGCTGGTACTGGCCGCAGGCGCACAACGACGTGGTGCAAAAGCTGCTTCGCAAGGCGCGCAAGGGCACTCGGGTCATCTTCATCCCGGGCAACCACGACGAGTTCGCGCGCCGCTATCTGGGCCACAACTTCGGCGGCATCGAGGTCGCCGAGGAGTGGCTCCATGAAACCGCCGACGGCCGCAAGCTGTGGATCACGCACGGCGACTTGTTCGACGGCGTGATCCAGTGCGCCAAGTGGCTGGCCTACGTCGGCGACTCGCTGTACGAGTTCACGCTGAAGCTGAACCGGCACCTCAATTCGATGCGCGCACGCCTGGGCCTGCCGTACTGGTCGCTGTCGCGCTACCTCAAGTTCAAGGTCAAGCGCGCGGTCAGCTACGTCGGTGACTTCGAGGTCGCGGTCGCGCGCGAGGCCCGCAAGCGCGGCGCGCAGGGCGTGGTCTGCGGTCACATCCACCACGCCGAACTGCGCGAGATCGACGGCATCACCTACTGCAACGACGGCGACTGGGTCGAAAGCCTGAGCGCGCTCGTCGAGCACGCCGACGGGCGGCTGGAGATCATCGATTGGGGCGAGATCTCTCGAATGCGCCCGGCGGCCGAGCGCGCCGAAGAGGCGCTGTTCGATGAAGCGGCGCAGGTGTCCGGCGCGCTGGCTCAACCTTCATAAACTACGCGGATGAGCATCGACCCTGCGCACCGTGCGAATCCCGAATCCGCCTTGTTGCCGTCACCCCTCGTGACGCGAGTCCCGCCTTCGACACCGAAATCGACACCACCACCGATGCCTGCCGCAGCGCCGCAGCCCGCGGAGGCCGCGCTGACGCTGGGCCGAGAAACTTCGATCCTCGAATTCAATCGGCGCGTGCTCGCGCAGGCGCTGCGCGCCGATGTGCCGCTGCTCGAAAGGCTGCGCTACATCTGCATCGTGTCGTCGAACATCGACGAGTTTTTCGAGGTGCGTTTCGCCGACTACCTCGAAGCCTCGCGGCTGCCCAACGCCGGCGTGAGCGACCAGGATGTCGAGGTCATCACCGCCGAATCGCACCGGCTGATCAACGAACAGTACGTCGCGTTCAACGAGCAGGTGATGCCACTGCTGCAGCGCGAGGGCATCGTGATCCTGAATCATGCCGATCGCGACGAGATTCAGCGCGAGTGGGTCGATCACTTTTTCCAGAAGCAGGTGCGCCCGCTGCTGGTGCCGATCGGGCTCGACCCGTCGCATCCGTTTCCGCTGGTCGCCAACAAGGCGCTGAATTTCATCGTGCGCCTGGGCGGCAAGGACGCCTTCGGCCGCGAGAACACGATCGCCATCGTCAAGGTGCCGCGTGTGCTGCCGCGCGTGATCCGCCTGCCCGATGCGCTGGTGCCGGGCCAGCAGGGGTTCGTGCTGCTGACCAGCGTGATCCGCGCGCACCTGGGCGAGCTGTTCCCGGGCCGCGAGGTCGAGACGTTTTCGCAGTTCCGCATCACGCGCGACTCCGACCTCGAAGTCGACGAAGACGATGTGAAGAACCTGCGGCAGGCGCTGCGCTCGGGGCTCAGTTCGCGCCATTTCGGGCAGGCGATTCGCCTCGAAGTGGTCAGCAGTTGTCCGCCGGAGCTGTCGGATTTTTTGCTCGAACAGTTCGATCTGCCGCACGCCGCGCTGTACCAGGTCAATGGGCCGGTCAACTTGGTGCGGCTGAACCAGTTGATCGATCAGGTCACCGATCGCGGTGCGCGGCCGTCGCTGCCATCGCTTCGATTTGCGCCGCACGAAGGCGTATGGCCCGAGCGGCGGCTGCCGCGCGGTCAGTCGATTTTTGCCCGGCTGCGTCGGGGCGACGTGCTGCTGCATCACCCGTTCGAGTCGTTCGACCCGGTGGTGCAGTTTCTGCGCGATTCGGTCAACGACCCGGCGGTGCTGGCGATCAAGCAAACCATCTACCGCACCGGCAGCGAGTCGCCCTTGATGGACTTGCTGATCGAAGCTGCGCGGCGTGGCAAGGAGGTGATGGTCGTCGTCGAGCTGAAGGCGCGCTTCGACGAAGAGGCCAACATCAACTGGGCCGAGCGATTGGAAGCAGTGGGCGCGCTGGTTGTGTACGGCATCGTCGGGCTGAAGTCGCATGCCAAGCTGCTGCTGGTGACGCGGCGCGAGGCGACGGCCAACGGTCAGCGGCTGCGCCGCTATGCGCACTTGTCGACCGGCAACTACAACCCGAAGACCGCGCGGCTCTACACCGACATCGGCTACCTGACTGCCGATGCC
>JANMTL010000189.1:0-23219 GCA_031390425.1 Rhizobacter sp. | reverse complement strand
CTTCGGCCCGGCGCGCATGGTGAGCATGAATCCGGAGATCGTCGAGATCGCCGCAGCGGGTTGATTGCGCGAGGTGAAACAAAAAAGCAAAAAGCCCCGGCGCAGTGCGCCGGGGCTTTCATTGAAACAGACCGGATCACGCTTGCTTGACAGCCCGACGACGTACGCCGAAGACACCCGCCAGTGCAATGCCCGCCAAAGCCAGCGAACCGGGCTCAGGTACCTTGCCTGTGGTTGGGGGCGCGACCGTGGAGGCGACGATGTAGTTGAGCTTGAATCCATCATCGCCTGCGTCGCAGATGGTCGCGCTGTTACCGGCCGCAACTGTGGTGGTCGATGAGCATTTCGCGCTGATCCCGTACGCTGTGTCGAACGCGCTGATCAACCACCAGCTCGAAGACTTGCCCGATCCACTGAGCCCGGTGGAAATGGGGGTGGATGTCGACACCAAACCGGCGTAGCTGCCGACCAGCTCCCAGCCACCGACGGAAGAAAGCACGCTGCTGAGCGTTTTCGACGTTGTGGTAACGCTGACGGTGGGCGCAGAAGCGCCTGTCCAGCGCAGCAGACTGATGTCTGAGTCGCCTGATATGAAGCCGACGCCGATCGAGTCCAGAGTCACAACCTTGGCCCCGAAGTTCAGAAACACCAAGTCGGTCCGGTTGTTGTCGTAGGAATCGATGGTGTGCTCTGGGGCCGTGCCCGACGTCAGGCTTTCCGTCTGATTGGCTGCCCCGAAGCCATTGGTGCCCTGATTGGACAAGTAGCCGCTGGCGAAGGTGGACCCGGTCAACGACCGGGTGGAACCAGAGACGGCAATCGCCGCCGACCACGCAGAAGCGGTGACAGTGGTGGCATCGCCGGCCGCGGTTGTCGACCCGGTGCAAGACCAGGTGTTGCCGTAGGCGGCCGTTGAAACGGAATTGGTGCACCCAGCGGTCGGGGTCCAGGTCGAGGTCGCAAAAACCCCGCTCGACATCGCAAGACCAGCCGAAAGAATCGACACCGAAACGAGTGTTGAACGAACGTTTTTCATGGCAATTCCTGTTTTACTGGGTAATAAATTGTCAGCATTCAACCGAATTGCAACCAAGTGTAGGCAATCGCGGCGCGGGTAGGCACCCCTCATCTCAGGGTGCGCAACAGTTTTTCCGCCTCTTTGGCGCTGCTGAACTGGCGGTCGCCGCTCAACGCCGCTTCCAGTTCCTCGCGAGCTTCGGTGGGGCGGCCAGTGCTTGCCAGCACCGCACTCAGAAAGTAGCGGGTGTCACGGTCGGCCGGGTCGCGCAGGCGCGCATCGCGCAAAAACTGCAGCGCCCGGTCGTTCTGGCCTGCCTTGAAGGCGGCCCAGCCGACCGTGCTGATGATGTGGGGAGCCGACGGGCTGCGCGACAGGGCCTGCTCGGCCACCTTCAGGGCGCCGGGGTCCTGGGTCAGCAGCAACACATTGGCCAAGTTGTTCAGCGCCTCGGCATCGTCTGGGGCCACCTTCAGCAAGGCTTCGTAGGTGCGGCGCGCGGTCGCCAGATCGCCGGTGCGGGCAAGGCCGTCGGCCAGTGTGCGGCGAACCGATACGTCCTGGGGATGCGTTTTCAGCCACTGCTCTGCCGATTGCAACGCCGCCGCACCCTCGCTGGCGCTGTACAGACGCAACAGGCTGGTGGTCGATTGTTCGATCTGATGGGCACGCCGATAGGCAACTACTGCCGCAGCACGCTGGCCGCGTGCACGGGCCAGATCGCCTTGCAGCCCGTAGCCCACGCCGATCTTCGGATGGCCGACGATGATCTGTCGGATTTGCTGCTCGGCTTTGTCCAGTTGGCCCTGGCGCATCGTGACCTCCGCCATCAGCGCCTGCGCAGGCAGAAAGTCCGGCCGCTCTGCGAGCGCCTTTTCCAGGCTGTAAGCCGCCCCCGGCAAGTGACCGGCCGATGATTGCAGCACGGCGATCTGCAACAACAACGGTGGGTTTCGCGTCGCCTGCGTGGCCGCCCGCGCCAAGTCGGTGCGTGCGGCTGCGGGATCGCCATGGGCCAGATTCACCCGCGCCAGCGTCAGCAACACAGGCAGCGCTTCGGGCGCCTTGGCCAACAGTCCTCTTGCCGCCTCCTTCGCTGCGGCGGATTGGTTGTTTCTCAGGTGGAACTCGACCAACGTCACCCCAGGCTGCAGGTCAGCGGGCTTGCTGTAGTCGACCGCTTTTTCGAGCCAGCGTTGGGCTTCAGTGAGCTGGCCGCGCCGCTCGGAAAGCCGCCCCAATTCGGCCAATGCATCGAGGTTTTTCGCGTCCCGGGCCAGCACCGCGTTGAGGCGCACTGCAGCCGCGTCGTAGGCCTTCGCCTCGATGTCCAGGCGGGCCAGGTTGACCTGGGGCTGTGGAAATGCGGCATCGAGTTTCGTCGCTGCCTCGAACGCCGCCTTGGCGCCGACTCGGTCACCGTTGCTGGCGCGGACCATGCCCAGCAGGTTCTGAACGCCGGGGCTTTCGGGCCGCAGCTTCACCATGCTTTCGGCGATTTTCCCGGCGCGTGCGGGTTGCCCGCCCTGCATGTACAGGGTCGCCAGCGCCACCCCTGCGTGCAGTTGACTCGGATCTTTCTGGAATGCGGCTTCCAGCGCTTTCAAGGCGTCGCCGAATTGGCCACTGCCGACCAAACTCAGGCCGAGCATGGTCTGAAAATCGGGCCGGTCCTGGCTGCGCATTGCGTCCTGCATCAATTGGGTGGCGCGTGCGTGGCGACCCTGCGCCATGTGCGACGATGCCAGCAACAACAGCGCTTGAGAGTCGTTCGGGTGCAACTTGAGGTATCCGTCGAGCGACGCGATCGCGCGATCCACGTTCTTGTCCGACAGGTGAATCTGAGCCAACAACTTGGAAACGCCGCTGCCGGGCTGCGAGCGCTGGGCGGCTTCAAGATAGGGCTTGGCCTTCTCCCGCTGATTCAGGCCGTAGTGCGCCAGGCCGCCCAGCATCAAAGCCTGCGGCCGATAACGCAGGGTCTCGATCGGCACCGGGTCGAGCAGCGCGGTGATCTTGTTCAGTGCCGCCTTGGTTTCTGCCGACTTGCCCTGGCGTTCGGATATCAGTGAACTGAGGTAGTGGCCGCGCGGGTCGCCGGGCGACGTTCGCAGCAACTCGGTCACATCGGTGAAGGCTTCGGGCGCGCGTTGCTGGTCCATCCACAGGCCGGCCCTCGACACCAGCGCCTCGGTGTGGGTCGGTTGGAGCTTCAAAGCCTGGGCGTAACTGGTCATCGCAGCCGCTGCATCGCCCTGGATGTGGGCCACCGTGCCACGCAGATACAAAGCCTCGGCGGAATTGGGCGCAATGACCAGTGCGCGATCGACAGCAGTCTGGGCTTCCCGGAACTGTCCGGCGCGGATGCGCAGCGGCACCTCCGACTACCACGAATCGGGGCTGAGTGGATCGAGGGCGCGCGCCTCTTCGATCGCCTTCAGCGCGTTGTTCGCACCGCCCAGATCGACGCTGGCCGACGCATGCAGCAGCAACAGTTGAACCTGGGTTGCCGTGGGCAGGCCAGGGGTTGCGAACACGGGCTTGTCGACAAACTCTTGCAGCCGACCCTGCGCCATCACCGCGCGTGCCAGCGGCAGCACCACCTCGGCCCGGTTCACGCCCAGTCGCAAAGCTTCGGTGAACGCGACCTCCGCCGCGATCACTTCGCTGTTGGCCAGCAGTGCCTTGCCCAGCAGCACGTGCACCGGCAGCATGCCCTTGTCGATCTGCAGCGCGTTCTTCAACTGAATGATCGCGCCCGCGACGTCCTTCTTGTTGTAACGCGTCAGCGCATCTTCGTAAAAGCGGGCGGCTTTGGTGTCGGGCGCGGCGAAGCTGCCAGGCGCTGCGGCGACCAGCAACGCAAGAAACAAGGCCTTGACTGCGGCATGGGGGTGTAGGTGGTTCTTCACGTAACGAATGGTAATGAGGCGGCGGCCTGCGCCAGGGCGGGGCGGCAGCAGTCGCGCGGGTGACGTGCGAAGTTACCGGGCGTATCCCGCGAACGGGGGGTGTGCCGTATCGCGCGGGCGCGAATCGCAGTACGCGGCCACTGCGCAGGCGCCGCATTTCGGGCTGCGGGCGACGCAAACATAGCGTCCGTGCAGGATCAGCCAGTGGTGCGCATCGACCAGATACTCGGCCGGTACCCGCTGCATCAGTTTCAGCTCGACTTGCAACGGGTTCTTGCCCGGTGCCAGACCGGTGCGGTTGCCGACGCGGAAGATGTGCGTGTCGACCGCCATCGTCGCCTCGCCGAAGGCCACGTTCAGCACCACGTTGGCGGTCTTGCGGCCGACGCCGGGCAGCGCTTCGAGCTGAGCACGTGTGCGCGGCACCTCGCCGCCGTGCCGCTCGACCAGCAGGCGGCAGGTCTCGTGCAGATTCTTCGCCTTGTTGCGATAGAGGCCGATCGTTTTGAGGTGGTCGGTGAGCGTCGGCAGGCCGAGTGCCAACATCTTCTGCGGTGAATTCGCCACCGCGAACAGCCGCCGGGTGGCCTTGTTGACGCCCACGTCGGTCGCCTGTGCCGACAGCAGCACGGCGGCCAGCAGCTCGAACACGTTGGTGAATTCGAGCTCGGTCTGCGGCTGCGGATTCGCGGCCTTGAGCACCTCGAAGAACGGCGCGATGTCGGTCTTTTTCATCCGGACGATTCGTTGGTGGCGGCCGCCAGTGCGCGCGCGATGCGGTCGCGCGGCACCCGCGTCTTCGGCGTCCGCGGGCCGAACCAGGTGCGCACGTCCTCATCCAACCCGATGCCGTGCATGTAGTTGTAGAGCGCCTTCTTCAGCGCCACGCCGAGCGCGTCGTGGTCGACGCCGCTGGGGTCGATGAAGCCGACGTCGTTGGTGGCAAACGTGATGGGTGGCAGCGGCTGCAACGTGACGCCGTACTCGTCGGGGTGCTGGCCGACAGGCGAGTGCACCGTGCAGGCAAAGCGATGAAAGAAGCCCGACTGGATGCAGCCTTGCTCGAACAACTGCCGCACGTACTCCAGCGCGTCGACGGTGTCCTGCACCGTCTGCGTCGGGAAGCCGTACATCAGGTAGGCGTGGACCAGCACGCCGGCGTCGCTGAAGGCCTTGGTGACGCGCGCGACCTGCTCGACCGAGACGCCCTTCTTCATCAGGTTGAGCAGCCGATCCGACGCGACTTCGAGGCCACCCGAGATCGCGATGCAGCCGCTGTCGGCGAGCTGCTGGCACAGCACGGGTGTGAACGATTTTTCGAAGCGGATGTTGCCCCACCACGAAACCGCGAGCTGCCTGCGCATCAACTCGGCCGCCAGTGTTTTCAGCGCTTTCGGCGGCGCGGCCTCATCGACGAAGTGGAAGCCGGTCTGCCCGGTTTCCTTCACGATCGCCTCGATGCGGTCGACCAGCGTCGCGGCCGACGCACCTTCGTAGCGCGAGATGTAGTCGAGGCTCACGTCGCAGAAGCTGCATTTCTTCCAGTAGCAGCCGTGCGCCACCGTCAGCTTGTTCCAGCGGCCGTCGGACCACAGCCGGTGCATCGGGTTCAGCATGTCGAGCAGCGACAGGTAGCTGCCGAGTGGCAGGCCGTCCCAGGTCGGCGTGCCGACCTCGGCGAAGGCGATGTCGGCCTCGATCCAGTTGACGTACTGCACTGCGCCCTCGGCGTCGCGGCGGTAAGTGCGCACCAGCCGCTGCGCCGAGCGTTTGCCTTGCAGGTGTTCGAGCAGCGCCAGCAGCGGGCGCTCGCCGGCGTCCAGCGTGACGTAATCGAAGTGATCGAAGACCTTGGGTTCACGCAACTGACGCAGCTCGGTGTTGACATAGCCGCCACCCAGCACGGTGGTGATCGTCGGGTCGTGCGCCTTGACCGTTTGTGCGATGCGAAATGCCGCGTAAACCGCGCCGGGAAAGGGCACCGAGATCAGCACCACGCGCGGCTGGTGACGCAAGAGCATCAGCCGCGTCAGCCCGACCAGCGTGCTGTCGATCAGGTTCAGCGGCGCAGCGAGTGCCTCGGCCAGCGGGTCGAAGGTCGGCTGGCTCTGCGCCAGCGATTCGGCGTAGCGCACGAACTCGAAGCGCGCATCGATCGCGTCGCGCAGCACGTCGGCGATGTCGTTCAGGTACAGCGTCGCCAGATGGCGCGCGCGGTCCTGAACACCGAGTGCGCCGAAGGCCCAGGCCAGCGGGTCGCCGCCGTCGTCGTCCACATAAACATCCAGCGACTCGAAGCGCGGCCCCTCGGGCAGGAAAGCGCGGCTGCAGATGCGGTGGCCGAGCGTCGAGTCGCAGCCTTGCAGGAAGGCGACGGTCGGTGCGATCGTCGATCGGTAGCGGTCGAAGGTCTCGAAGAATGCGGTGACGCGTGGCGTGCGCTTCGCCACGGCCCGCGCCTCGATCTCTGCGTGCACCGCCTGCAATCCATCGACCGAGAACAAGGCCAGCACCAGCGCCAGCGCCAGGTCTTCCTGCGCCGCGTCGAAGTCGCGCGAACGCAGGAAGCCGGTCAGGTAGGCCGTGGACGGGTAGGGCGTGTTGAGCTGCGTCATCGGCGGGATGACGGACAACACGCGCATCGGCGCAGCCTCGGGCTTCACGGTCGGCGTGCTTCGAGCCGCGCATCGCGCTCGTTGCCTTCGCGCTGCAGCCGGAACCGATGGAAGCGGTAGCGCTGCTGCGCCTCGTCGGCCTGCGGCGCGCTCCATGCAGCCCAGCCGGTGAGCTCGCCGGTCACATCGACCAGCGAAATGCAATCGACCGGGCAGACGGGCAAGCACAGCTCGCAGCCGGTACACAGCGGAGCGATCACGGTGTGCATGACCTTCGGTCCGCCGACGATGCAATCGACCGGGCACACCGGCAGGCACAACGTGCAGCCGATGCAGGCGGATTCGTCGATCACCGCCAGCCGACGCGGGCCTTCGGCGCCCCGCGAGTCGTCGAGTGGCTCGATCGGTGATCCGGTGATCGCTGCCAGCCGCGCGATGCCCTCAGCGCCGCCCGGCGGGCACCGGTTGATTGCGGCGTCGCCGTCGGCGATCGCTTGCGCATAGCTGTGGCAGTCGGGATAGCCGCAGCGGGTGCATTGCGTTTGCGGCAGCGCGCGGTCGATGGCGTCGACTTGCGCGCGCAGCACCGCAGCCGACCCTGCCGCTGCGGTGTCCAGCGGCCGCCCGGCGGGACTCACCGCCATCGCCTTAGCTGGCCTGCCGACTCTTGGCTGACGCCTTCGGCGCGGCCTTGCGCACAGCCCGCGAAGACACGGGAACAACGAGCTTGAGCACCGGCTCGACCGCCGCGTTCGCTTTCAAAGCAGGTTGCGCAGGCGCGCGAATCGGCGTGGCCGTGCTGCGACCTTGGTGCGCCGCGATGAAGTCGCGCACTTGCGGGTACACGTCTTCACGCCAGCGGCGGCCGGAGAAGATGCCATAGTGGCCGGCGCCCATCGCGTCGTAATGGAACTGGCGCTTGCGGTCGATCCCGGTGCATAGCGCGTGCGCCGCGCGGGTTTGGCCGGCGCCGGAGATGTCGTCTTTCTCCCCTTCGATGGTCAGCAGCGCGGTGGTTTTGATGTCTTGCGGGCGGACCCGTACGCCGCGCACGTCCCAGGTGCCGTTGACCAGCGCAAAGTCCTGGAACACGACCCGGATCGTGTCGAGGTAGTACTCGGCCGGCATGTCGAGTACCGCGTTGTATTCGTCGTAGAAGCTGGTGTGGAAGTCAGCGCTTTCGTCGTCGCCACGCATCAGGTCCATGTAGTAGTCGTAGTGCGAGCGCGCGTGGTGGCTCGGGTTCATCGCGATGAAGCCGGTGTGCTGCATGAAGCCGGGGTACACCAAGCGGTTGCTGCCAGGGTAGTTGGTCGGCACACGAAAGATCACGTTGTTCTCGAACCAGTCCAGGCTCTTGTTCATCGCGAGGTTGTTGACCGCGGTGGGCGAGAGCCGGGCGTCGATCGGGCCGCCCATCATCGTCATCGTGCGCGGGGTTTTCTCCCCCCGGCTGGCCATCAGCGCGATCGCGGCCAGCACCGGCACGGTCGGCTGGCACACCGAGATGACATTGACCTCGGGGCCGATGTGGCGGATGAATTCCTGGATGTACTCGACATAGTCGTCGAGGTGGAACGGGCCCGCTTCGGCCGCCACCATGCGCGCATCGGTCCAGTCGGTGATGTAGACCTTGTGGTGCCGCAGCAACTCGCGCACGGTTTCGCGCAGCAATGTCGAGTGGTGGCCGGACAGCGGTGCCACCACCAGCACCGTGGGCTGGTCCTTGATGGCCTTGAGCATCGGCATGTCGTCGGTGAAGCGCTTGAAGCGCAGCAGCCGACAAAACGGTTTCTCGAGGGCGACCCGCTGCTGCACCGCCACGTCGACACCATCGACCTTGACGGTGTGGATGTTGAATTCGGGCTTTTCGTATTCCTTCGACAGCCGATGCATCAGGTTCAGCCCCGCCGACACGCGCGGTGCCTGTGGCGTGTGGGTGAACGGCGACAGCGGGTGGCTGTACAGCTTCGACGACGCGCTCGCGAACTCGGCAAACGGGCTCAGCAGGGCGCGCTGCGCTTCATAGAACTGGTAAAGCATCGACATGGCGAAATCCTCGTTCTGACGGGCGCGTCGCCGGGGCGGCACGGTGGTTGCGAATGCTCACGACCGAAATATCAACCCACCACCTGTGATATCGGCGGGTCGCATCGGAGTATGAATGCTGCACTGCACCATTGTAGGGTGATTGCCCTAAGAGCGGCCTTGAACGCTGGAGGCACACGCGACTCCCACTCGGGGTGGGCGGCATCGTTCTGAAATGCTGCGACCCCTCTGTCCGGAGCATCGATCATGACCCGCTTCATCGACGTCCATGCCCTCACGCGCTTGGTGCAACGGCAAGGGGTGCCCCGCTTCATCGCCGAATTGGCCGACACCATCGAGCACGACTTCAGGCGCTGGAACGATTTCGACAAGTGCGCCCGGCTGGCGAGCCACTCATCGGTCGGCGTGATCGAGTTGATGCCGGTGGCGGACGCGAGCCGCTATGCCTTCAAATACGTCAACGGCCACCCGAATAATCCAGCGTTCGGCCTGTACACCGTGATGGCCTTCGGTGTGCTGGCCGACGTGGCCACCGGTTATCCGTTGCTGCTGTCGGAATTGACGTTGACCACCGCACTGCGCACCGCCGCAACCTCGGCGATGGCCGCACGGGCGCTGGCTCGCAAGAACGCGCGTTCGATGGCGCTGATCGGCAACGGCGCGCAAAGCGGTTCCAGGCGGTTGCGTTCCACACGATGCTGGGCATCGACGAGATGCGCGTCTGCGACATCGACGCCCGAGCCACCGACAAGCTGGTGCGCAACCTGCACGCATTTCCGCAGATCAACGTCATCCGCGCGGCGTCGGTCGCCGACGCGGTGCGTGGCGCCGACATCGTGACCACGGTCACCGCCGCCAAGCGCTGCGCAGCGGTCATCACACCCGAGATGATCGAGCCCGGCATGCACCTGAATGCGGTCGGCGGCGACTGCCCCGGCAAAACCGAACTGCACCCCGACGTGCTGCGCAGCGCGCGCGTGTTCGTCGAGTACGAACCGCAAACGCGCGTCGAAGGCGACATCCAGCAGTTGCCGCCCGACCACCCGGTGGTCGAGCTGTGGCGTGTGCTGGCCGGTGAAGTGGCGGGCCGCCAGAGCGATGCGCAAGTCACCGTGTTCGATTCGGTCGGCTTCGCGCTCGAGGATTTTTCAGCGCTGCGCTACGTGCTCGGCTCGGCGCTGCAACTGGACATCGGAGAGGACGTCGCGTTGGTGCCCTCGTCCGACGATCCGAAAGACCTGTTCCGCCACACACTGGATTCAACCAGCGTTCTTGCGGCAGCCCCAAGCTGCGAGCGGAAGGCCGAAGAGCAGCAACCACGCCGATGACGGTTCAGGCACCGACGACACGAGCCCGATGTCCAACTCGGGATTCATGCGGTTGATGTCCAGCCCCTCGGAGGCCAGGATCAAGCCGTGTCCGCGGGCGTAGTACTTGAACTCGCGGGCGTCGGGGTTCAGTTCTGAGGTTTCGTAGATCTGCACCACGTTGTTGAACGTGGTTCCATTGACGGTGAGGGTCAGGCCGACACCGGTGGTCTCGCCCTGGTCCAGCGCCGAGTCGATCACCGCGTACTCTTGGTAATAGTTGTCGCCGACGGTCGGGTTGGCGAGCATGGCGTAACCCGGAAGGGCGTCGTTGACGCCGGCGCGCCAACTGCTCGAGGTGTTGGTGCTGAGCAGAATGCCCGCGTCGTCGTACACGTAGTTGGTCACGTCCTCCCCCATGTACCAAACGTTGCCGGCCGTGTCTTGCGCATAGAAGTCGAATGTGTCCTCGTTGAGCAAACCGTCGGACGACGCGCGATCACGGCGCGTGACGGTGGCAACGCCGAGGATCGTCGGTCCGGCACCCAGCACGGTTTGCTCGAAACCTTCGTCGACCGGATTGCCGCCGATGTCGCGTGCCGTGTAGACCCGCGTCAGGCTGTCTGTCAGCGAAAAGTACGGGTTGTCGATCGGCGCGTTCGGTATGAAGGTCGCGCCGCCGAAATCGGGCAGCACGGTGGCCGCCACACTGCCATGGCTGAACGCGGCCAGCGCGACTGCAAGCGCGCAAGCCAAGGGGGTCAGTTGCTTTTTCATGGGGGCATCTCCTGAAGTATTGACACATCGGTGCGTTGCAACGCAATCGCGGGTTCACGTTACGCAGCCGTGACTTAAGAGACGTTTAAGCGTGCCCCCCTATGATGAAGTGCCGCCTCACCGTTGCTTGTGCCGAGCGGCGTCGGGTGTCCAACCTGGATCAACGATCGATGCGCATCCTCCTCGTCGAAGACGATCCGATGGTCGGCCGCGCAGTGCGGCAAGGCCTGGTCGATGCCGGCTTCGTGGTCGACTGGGTGCAGGATGGCCGCTCGGCGGAATTGGCGCTCGTCAGCGCGATGCACGACCTGGTGGTCCTCGACCTCGGGCTGCCCAAGAAGGACGGCATGACCTTGCTGCGCGAACTGCGGGCTCGGGCGAACACCGTGCCGGTCCTGGTGGCGACCGCACGCGATGCCGTCGCCGACCGCATCCGGGGGCTGGAGCAGGGTGCCGACGACTACTTGCTGAAGCCTTTCGACCTCGATGAACTGATCGCCCGCGTGCGTGCGCTGCTGCGAAGGCGCGCGGGCAACCCGTCGATGGTGCTGCGCTGCGGCGCGCTAGCGTTGGACCCGGTCAAGCGCACCGTCAGCATCGACGGCACCCCGGTCGAACTTTCCGCCCGCGAGTTCGCACTGCTGGAGGCCTTGATGCAGCAACCCGGCGTCGTGCTGTCGCGTCAGCGGCTCGAAGACAGCGTCTACGGCTGGGGGCAGGAGCTCAGCAGCAACGCGATCGAAGTCCATTTGCACACGCTGCGTCGCAAGGTCGGTGCGGGCTTGATTCGCAATGTGCGCGGCGTCGGGTACCGCGTGATGGCGCCATGACCCGGTCGATTCGGCGCGGACTGCTCGGCCGGGTGCTGTGGACCCTCGGCGCGAGCTCGGTGGTGCTGATCGCTGCGACCTACTGGCTCACGTTGGTCGAGATGCACAACGTTTTCAACGAGCAACTCAGGCAGGTCACGCAATCGGTCGCGATGAGCCGCCCGCCGGTGTCGGCGGCGGGCGCGACCGCCCCCGTGTACGGCACGCTGCGCCCGGATGAAGGCGAAGATGAGGTGGTCGACGAGGACGAGGGGTTTGAGTTCTTGACGATCGTCTCTGCACTCGATGGTCGGTTGATCTTCAGTTCCGACCCGCAGGTCAAGCAGGCGTTTGCGCCCCGCGCGGGGCTGTCGCTCGGGTCCGCGCACAACGAAGACTGGCATGTCTTCACCCGCATCGGCAGCACCGAGGTCGTGCAGGCGGCACAGCGTGCCTCGGGGCGCCGCGAGCTGGCATTCGACGCTGCTGCGCAGTTGATCGTGATGCTGCTGGCATTGACCGGAGCGATCGCGCTGCTGCTGGTCTTCGCGTTGCGTCGCGGTCTGGCGCCGATCGAGGCCGTTGCTGCGGACGTTGCGGCGCGCAGTGCCGCATCGTTGATGCCGATCGACGCACAGGCCATGCCGACCGAGTTGCGGCCTTTGATCGACGCCATCAACGAGTTGATGCAGCGGCTGGGGGCCGCGTTGCGCAGTCAGCGGCTGTTCGTCGCCGACGCGGCGCACGAACTGCGCACTCCCGTCACCGCGCTGCGGTTGCAGTTGCAGCTGCTGGAGCGCGCCACGGATGACGCATCGCGTGCGCGCGCTGCGGCGGAGTTGCGCAGCGGCATCGATCGATCGCAGCGCCTGATCGAGCAGTTGCTGGCGCTGTCTCGCACCGAGCCGGGCGTTGCAGCGCCTGCGCTCGAAGCGGTCGATCTGGGCGAACTCGTGCGCAAGGTGGTCGGCTTGCGCAGTGTCGAGGCCGATCACCGCAGGATCGACCTCGGGGCCGTGACGGCGAATGCGGTGACCGTGATGGGCGATCGGCACCAGCTCGAAACCCTGCTCGGCAACTTGATCGACAACGCGGTGGCCTATGCGAATAACGGCGGTCGGGTGGATGCCGTGGCGACCCGCGTGGGCAGCCAGCCAGCGCTGGTCGTGGTGGACGACGGGCCCGGCATCGACGTGAAAGAGCGCCCGCGCGTGTTCGACCGCTTCTATCGGGGCGAATCGCTGTGCAATGACAGCAAGCCGCCGGGCAGCGGGCTGGGGCTGGCGATCGTCAAGGCGATTGCCGATCGACATGGGGCGTCGGTCTGCCTCGACACGGCGGCCACCGGCCGCGGGCTCCAAGTGCGGGTGATCTTCGGTCCCTGCGTTGCGGCACCGGTTCGTTGAGTGATTCGGACCATGAACGGTGCGCCGGGTCGCGCTGTGATGCCGCTGGCGGCAGTTGCACTCAACGCCACTGGTACGCCGCGCGAATCGCAAACGCGCGACCGAGCGGATCGGTCGCACGGGGGTCGTAGTTCACTTGCAGCGTTTCGTCCTGACGCGAGTACGGCGGCTGCCGATCGAACAGGTTCTTCAGGCCGGCGGTCAGTGTCAGGTTGGGAACGCCGGTGTACACCAGCGACAGGTCGATCAGGCTGTAGGAAGCCACCGTGCGCGAGTCGTCCTGGTCCCGGTACGACGACTTGAAACGCTGGGACACACCGGCGATCCAGGGCCCTTGCTGCCAGTTCAACTGCAGCAGGTGTTGCCAGCGAAAAATGGGCATGTCTTCGGCAAAGCGACCGGCGTTCTTGATGAACGCCCCGCCGCGTTCTTGTTGAAAGTCATAGCGCGCGATGTGGCTGCCTTCGAACCCCAGCGAGAACTCGCCCGCAGGCGTCGGCCCCGAGGTCACGGCCAGCGACAGGTCGATGCCCTGCGCCTGCAAGCGACCTAAATTCTCGATCGGGGTGTCGATGAACGCGATGGTGTCGACGCCGGCCGCGTTGAGGCACCCCTCGATGCCGGCGCGCTCGCTCGCACTGAGTCGGCTGCATCGAACGATGCGCGACGCATGTCGCCCGGGGTGGTTGAAAACCGCCTGCTCCGACAAAGAGTCGATCACGTCGCGCAAGCGCAAATGCCACAAGTCGACGCCCAGAACAACATGCTTCGTGGGCTCGAAGACGATGCCGAGCGTCGCGTGCTGCGAACGCTCGGGCCGCAACGCGGAGGCCCTCGATCCGGACGACACCGGCCCGCCGATGCGCTGCAGAACCGGCCGTCCGCACACCAGTTCGGCCGGGGCACCGTCGACCGCAACGCCGTCCTGGCAAAGCAGCGGGTCGTCGTGCTCGGTGCCGCTTTGTGTGAGCAGTCGCGGCGCATGAATTTCGTACAGCGTCGGCGTGCGGTAGTCGGCGCTGAGCGCCGCGCGCATCAGCAAGCCGCGCGCCGCTTGCCAGCGCACGCCGAACTTTCGGCTGTTGACCCGGCCGCCATCGCTGTTGCGCTCGTGGCGTGCCGCCAGATCCAGGGTCAGCGTGGGCGACAGCGGTGCCGATGTCTCGAAGATCAACGCCCGCACCTGCTGCACTCCACGCACATCGGTCGCGAATTCCAGCTCCGGATCGGCGGTCCGAGCGGCGAGCGGTGCCAGGTCGTAGTTGAACTTCTGGCGCTGGTATTCGAATCGCAGCGCCACCGCAAGCGCCCCGCCGGCCAAGGGCCACAGCTCCTTGCCGACGCGCGCGTCGAACGTGGTCACCTCGCCGCGCCCCCGCAACAGTCGGCCGACCAACTGGCTCGCCTGGATGGCGGCCAGTCCTGCGGCGGACTGCGCGCCGAACGGATTGACCCGGCCGTCGAGAACCGCCTGCTGGACCTTGTCGAAGTCGATGTGTCCTTTGCGCAGGACATCGGTCACGGTGTTGCGTGCGTGGCCGATCGCAGCGTCGTACGTGAGACCGCCACCCGCCCCTTGCAACGTGAGGACCACGCGCTGCGCCAGTGCGCGGGTCTCGTGACTGCGCCGTCCTGCGGGCACCGTCAGCCAGTTCGCGACGCCGCCCTGACCCAGCTCGCCGAAGTCCGTGCTCGGGCGGCCGGCGATCCAGTACGGGCTGGTGTCGGGCAGCACCATGCTCGTGGGCGTGGGGGTCTGCCGATTCCAGGTCTTGTTTTCGGCCCGCAGCCACTCGATCGTGCCGTGGTGCTTGTCGCCGAGCGCGAACGTGGCGTGCCCGAGTAGCGTGGCCTGGCGGTTGCGCGGAATCAAATCCACATCGCGCATGTAGTCATAGCGGCAGGTCTCCTCCTCGGAGTCGGAGTCGGGATCGGGTTGCGGGTCGGGGACCGACCGCGGAGGCGCGCAGCCGGCCTGGAACGACGGTTCGTACCCGTCCAGGTCGCCCGGGAAGCTGGTGCCCTGAGTGCGCGATGACAGCACGCTGCCATCGGAGGGGCGACGGATGCCGCTTTTCGAGAACGACCGGTCTTTGCCGGCCAGCGCGTTCTGGTGGCGCAGGTCGATCGCCATGAATGCATTGAAGCCCTGCGAACCGATCTCGCCGAACCCGGCGGTCAGCGACGCGCGCCGTGTCGCACCGCCGGTGTGACCCGGCTGTTCGCCTTCGACGGCCAGCTCAACGCCCCTCACGTCGTTACGCAAGACAAAGTTGACGACCCCGCCGATCGCGCCGCTGCCGTAGAGCGCCGATGCGCCTTCCCGTGTCACCTCGATGCGATCGACCGCCGAGATCGGAATCGAATTCAGGTCGACGGCCCCGCCGTCGTAAGCGTGGTTCGCCACGCGACGGCCGTTCACCAGCACCAGCGTCTTGTCGGGGCCGAGGCCGCGCAGGTCGGCCTCCGTCACGCTGCCGGTGAACTCGCCCACCCCTTGGCTCAGGCCTTGCGCAGATTGATTGGCAACGATGCGCCGCAAGGCCTGCTCGGCGGTGGTGACACCGGCGCGGCTCAGATCGGCCGCGCGCAGCACGGTCACACCGGGCTGTATGTCGGCACCGCCGCTCCTGTCTGATCTGCCCAGGATCTCGACACGCGCAAGTCCTTGGGCGTGCAACGAGGGAACCGCCGCCGCACTGCATGCCACCGCTGCAATCCCAGCCCACGCATGAACGCGAAACGGAGGGCGACTCATGCCCGAAATCATAGGGCACGGGGTGCCACCTGTCGGTGGGTGGCGCGCTCCGGCGGCCGAGTCCGCCCGCTGCGTGTCAGCTCACCAGCCCGATCGCCTTGACCACCGCGTCGATGTTGCCGTGGTTCAGCGCCGCCACGCAGATGCGGCCCGAGTCGACGCCGTAGATGCCGAACTCGTTGCGCAGCCGCTCCATCTGCGGCTTGGCGAGGCCGGTGTAGCTGAACATGCCCTTCTGGCGGGTGATGAAGCTCACGTCCTGCTTGGTGCCAGCGGCCACCAGCCGAATTTGCAGCAGCGCGCGCATGTCCTTGATGCGCACCCGCATGCCGGCCAGTTCTTCTTCCCACATCGCGCGCAATGCCGGTGTCGTCAGCACGGTGGCGACGATCTGGGCGCCATGCGTCGGCGGGTTCGAGTAGTTGGTGCGGATCACGATCTTCAACTGGCTCAGTACACGGGTCATTTCGTCCCTGCTGGCGCACACCACGCTGAGCGCGCCGACGCGTTCGCCGTACAGCGAGAAGCTCTTCGAGAACGAGGTCGCTACGAAGAAGTCGAGCCCGGCATCGAGGAACTGCGCGATCACCGCGCCGTCTTCGGCGATGCCGTCGCCGAAACCCTGGTACGCCATGTCGAGGAAGGCCACCAGCCCGCGCGCCTCGACGGCTGCCACCACCTGCGCCCACTGCGTCGGCGTGATGTCGTAGCCGGTCGGGTTGTGGCAGCAGGCGTGCAGCACGACGATGGTGCCGGCGGCTGCGGTGTTCAGCGCGGTCAGCATGCCGTCGACGTTGACGCCGCGCTGGGCAGCGTCGTAGTAGGGGTAGGTCTCGACGGTGAAGCCCGCGTTGTTGAACAGCGCGCGGTGGTTTTCCCAGCTCGGGTCGCTGATCAGCACCTTGGGCGCGTTGCCGGTGCGTGTGGCCAGGTGCTGCAGGAAGTCGGCCCCGATCTTCAGACCGCCGGTGCCGCCGAGGGCCTGCACCGTGGCGACGCGCCCTTCTTTCACCGCCGCGCTGTTGGCACCGAACACCAGACCTTGCACTGCCTTGTCGTAGGCGGCGATGCCGTCGATGGGCAAATAGCCGTGCGGCTTCAGCGTGTCGAAAATCAGTTTCTCGGCCGCGGCCACGCATTTGAGCAGCGGCAGCTTGCCCGATTCATCGAAATAGACGCCGACGCCGAGGTTGACCTTGGCCGGGTTCGGGTCGGCGTTGAACTGCTCGTTCAGGCCGAGGATCGGGTCGCGGGGTGCCATGTCGACGGCGGCGAAAAGCGATGCCATGAGAAGTCCTTGAGGTGGGGCGGTGAATGCGGGGCGCAGGCTGCACCGAGGGTGCACATCGACGGGTGTTTTGGGCTACGCTTTCGAGTTGCTTCGACCCGTCGCAACGCGAGTTAACCCTGAGATTTTATCCGCCATGGCCGACCTCGCCGATATCAACGTCCCGACACAGGCCGATGCGCCCGAAGCGGGTGAATTCGTCAGCTACCCCGACTCGCCCTACCAACTTTTTCAGCCGTATCCGCCTGCGGGTGATCAGCCGACCGCAATCGCGCAACTGGTCGAGGGCCTGCACGACGGTCTCAGCTTCCAGACGCTGCTCGGCGTCACCGGTTCTGGCAAGACCTTCACGATGGCCAACGTGATCGCGCAGATGGGCCGCCCGGCGATCGTGTTCGCGCCCAACAAGACGCTGGCCGCGCAGCTTTATGCCGAATTTCGCGAGTTCTTCCCGAAGAACGCGGTCGAGTACTTCGTCAGCTACTACGACTACTACCAGCCCGAGGCCTACGTGCCGCAGCGCGACCTGTTCATCGAGAAAGACAGCGCGATCAACGAGCACATCGAGCAGATGCGCCTGAGTGCCACGAAAAGCCTGCTGGAGCGCCGCGACGTGGTGATCGTCGCGTCGGTCAGCGCGATCTACGGCATCGGCGCGCCCGAGGACTACCTCGAGATGCGGCTGGTGATGCGCGTCGGCGGCAAGCAGAACCAGCGCGAGCTGATCGGGCAACTGGTTCGCATGCAGTACGCGCGCAACGAAGTCGATTTTTCCCGTGGCACCTTTCGCGTGCGCGGCGACACCGTCGACATTTTCCCGGCCGAGCACTCCGAGCTCGCGATCCGCATCGAGCTGTTCGACGACGAGATCGAATCGCTGAGCCTGTTCGATCCGCTCACGGGGCGCATCCGCCAGAAGATTCCGCGCTTCGTCGTCTACCCGTCCAGCCATTACGTGACGCCGCGTGACAAGGTCGTCAACGCGATCGGCACCATCAAGGACGAGCTGCGCGACCGCACGGCCGAGCTGGTCGGCCTGGGCAAGCTGGTCGAGGCGCAGCGGCTGGAGCAGCGCACGCGGTTCGATCTGGAAATGCTGCAGGAGATCGGCCACTGCAAGGGCATCGAGAACTACACCCGCCACCTGTCGGGCGCCGCGCCGGGCCAACCGCCCTCGACGCTGGTGGACTATTTGCCCAAGGATGCGCTGATGTTCCTCGACGAGTCGCACGTGATGATCGGCCAGCTCGGCGGCATGTACAACGGCGACCGCGCGCGCAAGACCACGCTGGTCGATTACGGCTTTCGGCTGCCGAGTGCGCTCGACAACCGGCCGCTGCGCTTCGAGGAGTTCGAGACCAAGATGCGGCAGGTGATGTTCGTGTCGGCGACGCCCGCCGCTTACGAGCAGCGCACCGCCGGCCAGGTCGTCGAGCAGGTGGTGCGGCCGACCGGCCTGATCGACCCGATGGTCGAGGTGCGGCCGGCCACGCACCAGGTGGACGACGTGCTGCAAGAGATCCGCATCCGCGTCGATCTGAGCGAGCGCGTGCTGATTACCACGCTGACCAAGCGCATGGCCGAGCAGTTGACCGACTACCTCAGCGACAACGGCTGCAAGGTGCGCTACCTGCACAGCGACATCGAGACAGTCGAGCGCGTGGAAATATTGCGCGATCTGCGGCTGGGTGTGTTCGACGTGCTGGTCGGCATCAACCTGCTGCGCGAGGGGCTCGACATTCCCGAGGTGAGCCTGGTCGCGATCCTCGACGCCGACAAGGAAGGCTTTTTGCGGGCCGAGCGCAGCCTGATCCAGACCATCGGCCGCGCGGCGCGCAACGTCAACAGCCGGGCGATTTTGTATGCCGACAAGATCACTGAATCGATGCGCAAGGCCATCGATGAAACCGAGCGCCGCCGCAACAAGCAAATTGCGCACAACCTCGCGATGGGCATCACGCCGCGCACGATCAACAAAAAGATCAAGGAGCTGATCGACGGCGTCTATGCCGAGAAATCAGACAAAGGCGCGGGCAAGGACGCGCTTCGATCGGCCGATGTCGAGGCGCTGTCCGAGAAGGACCTCGGCAAGCGCATCAAGCAGCTCGAAAAGCAGATGCTCGACCACGCCCGCAACCTCGAATTCGAAAAGGCCGCGCGGGTGCGCGACCAACTGGCGCTGCTGCGCGAACAGGCCTTCGGCGCGCCGGGCAACGACAACATCGTGGCGCTGGTGGCGAAGCCTTGATGAAGGATGGCGATGCGGTCGCCTTCGTCATTGACTGCGTGCGCAACAGTCGACCGCGTTGAAAAAAGCCCCTCGGCTCGCAGCGGTCGGGCGCCGCCTAGGTGGCCGAGCGCGCGGCGGCTGGGCCACAGGATCCGGTCAGCTCGGGCATCACCTCGTCGATCTGCAGCGCGTCGCAGCGCGCGGGCTCGCTGCGCTAGGCCGCGAGCGCGGTCCGCGGGTGTGTAGCCGATCTGCTCGTAGCCAGTTCGGCCAGCAGTCATGAAAATTCCGTCAGCAAAGCGGGGTTGGCGAAGCCCGGTCGTCGTGCGCCAAGGGATCGTTTGGATTGCGCCTAGGCACTGGCTGTGTTGCATCTGAAATATGCTGCGAACCAACACCGATTGGCCTGTTTGTCTGCCGGTTGTCCATGACAAATAATCGCCATCTCAACGGAACTTCCCATCGCAATGCCGACCAAAACAGTTGGTTTCCGCTATAGTCGACGAATCTGGTCAACTTTATGGATTGCCTCCAAAAAAGGCCATTCCGTACCGGCCAGTTGCCGTCAGGCGGACGTTGCCAAACAGGCCGTTGTTATGCCCTTCCGGGCGACAGGAGTTACTCATGCGTCTCACCACCAAAGGTCGTTTTGCTGTCACCGCCATGATCGATCTGGCGCTTCGTGAAAATTCGGGCCCGGTGGCGCTTGCCGCCATCAGTGGCCGCCAACAGATCTCGCTGTCCTATCTCGAGCAGTTGTTCGGCCGCCTGCGCCGTCACGAGCTGGTCGAAAGCACGCGCGGTCCGGGTGGTGGCTATTCGCTGGGCCGCAAGTCGGAAGAAATCACCGTCGCCGACATCATTTTGGCGGTCGATGAGCCGCTCGACGCCACCGGCTGCGCCGGCAAGGAAAACTGCATGGGCGACGACGGCGGTCGCTGCATGACCCACGACCTGTGGGCCAGCTTGAACACCAAGATGATCGAGCACCTGAATTCGATCTCGTTGAAGAAGCTGGTCGAGGACCAACTGGCCAAGGGCATCTCGGTCGAAGAGCACCCTGTCAAGCGCGCGATCTCGACCCAGCCAGTGGTCAAGCCGATCCGGATCACGGCACCCAATTCGGTCTTCGCATTCGGCAGCGCATTCTTGAAATAGCGTTGGTTTCAAGCCGCGAAGCTGGCGTCTCGGCGCCCTTTATCGACCGAGCCTGATCAGACATCGAACCATGGACATGACCCCGCATTTCCCGATCTACATGGACTACGGCGCCACCAACCCGGTGGACCAGCGCGTTGTCGACGCCATGATCCCGTGGTTGCGCGAACACTTCGGCAACCCCGCTTCGCGCAGCCACGCGTGGGGCTGGGAGGCCGAAGCCGCCGTCGAAAAAGCGCGCGAGAACGTGGCGGCGCTGATCGGCGCCGATCCGCGTGAGATCGTCTGGACCTCGGGCGCCACCGAGTCGAACAACCTCGCGATCAAGGGCGCGGCGCAGTTCTACAAGACGCGCGGCAAGCACTTGATCACTGTGAAAACCGAGCACAAGGCCGTGCTCGACACGATGCGCGAGCTGGAACGCCAAGGCTTCGAGGTGACCTATCTCGACGTGCAGGAAGACGGTTTGCTCGACTTCGAGAAACTGAAGGCGGCGCTGCGGCCCGACACCATCTTGGTGTCGGTGATGTTCGTCAACAACGAGATCGGCGTCATTCAAGACATCACCGCCATCGGCACGCTGTGCCGCGAGCGCGGGGTCATTTTCCATGTCGATGCTGCGCAGGCCACCGGCAAGGTCGCGATCGATCTGGCGACCTTGCCGGTCGATCTGATGAGCCTGGCCTCGCACAAGACCTATGGGCCCAAGGGCATCGGCGCGTTGTACGTGCGCCGCAAGCCGAGGGTGCGCATCGAAGCGCAGATGCACGGTGGTGGCCACGAGCGCGGCATGCGGTCGGGCACCTTGCCGACGCATCAGGTCATCGGCATGGGTGAGGCGTTTCGCATTGCGGGCGAAGAAATGGCGGTCGAGAACGAGCGCATCCGCATGCTGCAAAAGCGGCTCCTCGACGGCTTGTCCGGCATCGAGCAGACGTTTTTGAACGGCCACCCGACGCAGCGCGTGCCGCACAACGTGAACATGAGCTTCAACTTCGTCGAAGGCGAGTCGCTGATCATGGGCATCAAGGGCATCGCGGTGTCATCGGGTTCGGCCTGTACCTCGGCCAGCCTGGAACCCAGCTATGTGCTGCGTGCGCTGGGCCGCAGCGACGAGCTGGCGCATTCGAGTTTGCGCATGACGATCGGCCGTTTCACCACGGTCGAAGAGATCGATTACGTCGTCACCACACTGAAGGACCGCGTCGCCAAGTTGCGCGAGCTGTCGCCACTGTGGGACATGTACCAGGACGGTGTGGACATCAGCACCATCCAATGGTCGGCCCATTGAGCGCGACCCACCATCTCATGATGTATCTGGAGAATTGACATGGCCTACAGCGAAAAAGTCATCGACCACTATGAACACCCGCGCAACGTCGGCGCTTTCGACAAGAGCGACGACACCGTCGGCACCGGCATGGTCGGAGCACCCGCCTGCGGCGACGTGATGAAGTTGCAGATCAAGGTCAACCCGGCCACCGGTCTGATCGAGGACGCCAAGTTCAAGACGTATGGCTGCGGCTCGGCGATCGCTTCGAGCTCGCTGGTCACCGAATGGATCAAAGGCAAGTCGCTCGACGAAGCGCTGACCATCAAAAACACCCACATCGCCGAAGAGCTGGCGCTGCCTCCTGTCAAGATCCACTGCTCGATCCTGGCCGAGGACGCGATCAAGGCGGCGGTAAACGACTACAAGGCCAAGACGGCTGGGGCTTCTTCAACCACGGCTGCGGCCGGCGCGACCACACACTGAAACCATGGCTGTCACACTGACTGAAGCGGCAGCGAAGCATGTCACCCGCTACATCGGCAAGCGCGGCAAGGGCGTCGGCGTGCGGCTGGGCGTGCGCACCACTGGCTGCTCGGGTCTCGCTTACGAGATCGAGTACGCCGACCTCGTGGCACCCGAAGACACGGTGTTCGAAAACCACGGTGTGAAAGTGCTCGTCAACCCCAAAAGCCTGCCGTACATCGACGGCACAGAGCTCGATTTCGTTCGCGAGGGCCTGAACGAAGGCTTCAAGTTCAACAATCCGCGCGAGAAAGACCGATGTGGGTGTGGCGAATCGTTCCGGGTGTGAGTTGTCGGTCTGACAGCACCGGGCGCGGCTGTCGACACCGCGCCCTTTTCAATGGTGCGTTTCGATTCACGGGTGGGCGATGAAGCTCGACAGCGACGACTTCGAACTCTTCGGCGTGCCTCGGCAGTTCGAGCAGGACGCTACCGCGCTCGATGTCCGCTGGCGCAGCTTGCTTGGCGAAGCCCACCCGGATCGCTTCGTCAGCGAAGGCGCTTCGGCACAGCGGCTGGCGATGCAGTGGTCGGTGCGCATCAATGAAGCGCATCGTCGCCTGAAAGACCCGCTCAAACGCGCGGCCTACTTGTGCGAACTGCACGGCGCACCCATCAACGCCGAAGACAACACCGCGATGCCGGGCTCTTTTCTGATGCAGCAGATGGAATGGCGCGAGTCGCTCGATGCGGCGTCGGCGCTGGCCGACGTCGAAACCCTGGCCCGCGACGTGGCGGCCCACCGGGATCACGCCCTGAGCGAGTTGCGCGAGCTGATCGACGACCGACAAGACCACATCGTCGCAGCGCAGCAGGTCAGAGCCCTGATGTTCGTCGAGCGCTTTGCGAGCGACGTCGATGCTCGCTTAGAGGCACTGGAACAATCGCCGTGAAAACGGCAGTCGACCGCATCCTTCCGCTTGCAATATCCAATGAACACTTGCTTCCTCGACCACGACCACGCCTTGCTGATCGAGTTCGGCGCTGCACCCCCGATCGAGCCGCGCTGCGGCGCGCTGGCGGCGTTGCTCCTCCTTGCGGGCACGAGCCCGCCGCGTCGTCACGCCTTGCCACCCCATCGCAGCGCAGCCCACTCG
>JANMTL010000174.1:0-4809 GCA_031390425.1 Rhizobacter sp. | reverse complement strand
GCCTCCACAACGCGTGGCCGGCCTCCTGCACCGTGCCGGGGTCGTAGACCGATTTCACGTCGGCGAACACGCCTTTGGGTTGCAGCTTGCTCAGCAAGGCCGACACCCCCATGTCCTTGTACGGCTGATGCGCCACCGCCGCAATGATGGCGGCGGCCTGCGGGAGCTGGTCCCAGGCGGTCAGCCCGATGCCGTATTCGTGCAGGCACTCTTCATTGTCGGCAATCGGGTCGTGCACGTGCACCTTGACGCCATACGACTGCAACTCGCGGATCACATCGATGACCTTGCTGTTGCGCAAATCGGGGCAGTCTTCCTTGAAGGTCATGCCCAGCACGATGATGTCGGCATCCTTCACCGCCTGGCCCGACGCGATCATTCGCTTGACGGTCTGCTCGGCGACGTACTTGCCCATGCTGTCGTTGATGCGCCGACCGGCCAGGATCACCTGCGGCTGGTACCCGAGCATCTCGGCCTTGTGCGTCAAATAGTACGGATCGACGCCGATGCAATGGCCGCCGACCAAGCCGGGGCGGAACGGCAAAAAATTCCACTTGGTGCCGGCTGCCTGCAGCACTTCCAGCGTGTCGATGCCCATGCGGTTGAAGATCAGCGACAGCTCGTTCATCAACGCGATGTTCAGGTCGCGCTGGGTGTTCTCGATGACCTTGGCGGCCTCGGCCACGCGGATGCTGCTGGCCGGGTAGACCCCAGCCTCGATGATCCCGGCATAGAGCTGCTGCACCTGGGCCAGCGTGTCGGCCGTGTCGCCCGAAACCAGCTTGACGATCTTGGTCAGCGTGCGGGTCTTGTCGCCGGGGTTGATGCGTTCGGGTGAATAGCCGATGTTGAAGTCCTGCTTCCAGGTGAAGCCGGAAAACTTCTCGAGCACCGGCACGCAAATCTCTTCGGTGGCGCCCGGGTAGACGGTCGATTCGTAGATCACGATCGCGCCGCGCTTCATGTGGCGGCCGACCGTTTCGGAACTGCCGATCAGCGGCTGGAAATCAGGTCGACGCGCGTCGTCGATCGGTGTCGGCACCGCGACGATGATGAAGTCGGCGTCCTTCAACGCAGCACCATCGCTGGTGCAGTTCAGCAACGTGGCCGCACGCAGTTGTTCGGGTGACACCTCGCCGGTCGGGTCCTCGAAGCGGCGATAGGCGGCCACTTTGCGTTCCGACAGGTCCACGCCGATCGTCGGAAAGCGTTTGCCGAACTCGACGGCCAGCGGCAGGCCGACATAGCCCAGACCGACCACGGCGATGACAGGGGTGCGAGCGTTCATGTTTCAGCGCGGTTGACAAACATCGAATGAGTTTCGCATGGGCCGTTTCAGCCCGCGCCCCCGGATTCGTGAGTTGATTCCTGTTCTCGATGCATTTGCTTGCAACCCGGCGGGCCAGCCGCCACGCGGTCGGGCCGCTCACCGGGACTTGACGTTCAAGTGCAGCAGGCGGCCGATCTGCTTGACCACGACGCGCCAGCGCCCGGGCTGGATGCGGGCCGATGCGTCCGCCCTGACGGTTGGCGGCGCCGGGTCCGCAACGGCGTCGATGAGGACGGCGGCCGGCTCTGGGGAATCGGGGAACGGATCGCTCGCCACCTCGGTCACGGTGCGGGCCAGTGTGGCCTCGATCAATGCGTACACATCCTCGGTCTTGACCGCAGGCGGTGCAGGCCGCTTGACCTTCGGCGGGTGTGCGGTGCGGCCCGGCGCAGCGGCCGCTGCCGACCGGCCGGAGCGCGTTGCCGAGACCCGATCGGGCACGGCGACCGAGTCGGTCAGAAGTGGTGGCTCGATCACGATCGGCGCGAAGGCGGGCTCCGCTGGCGGAGATGATGCGCAAGCCGCAGCCGCTTTTGTGCCAGGCGGGCGCATCAGTTTCAGTGACAAGTCGTCGAAGCCGGGAATGCGGCTGCGCAGGCTGGCCAGCCGCGGTCGGGCGTCGTCGTTCACCGAAATCAGGAAATTGGCCGACAACGGCGCCCGTTGCAGCGCCTCGATCCACTCGCCGATGAATTCGGCGTGGCCTTCACGATCGTTCGGGGCCATCAAGAACTCTTCGAACCGGTCGAGCAGGATGATGAAGTTCGCATCGAGTCGACTGCACAGCGATTCCAGCGTGTCGCCCAAGCGCTGCCACGGCGCGGCTCTTTCTGCCGCGCTGGTGTTGGCAGTTTGGTGGATGCAGGCCAGCAGCGCGGCCAACGGCGGGCCGCTCCAGTCGTCGAAGTGCACGACGAACTCGCGTTTGTGTTTCGACGTGCTGCCTGCCGGGCGCCTGCGCCGATCGGCAAACGGGACCACCCCGCCCGTGTCGCGGGCCGCTGCCGCGGCGTTCCGATCGCCAGCACGGCGACGCAGCAACGGCGTCAGCGCCGAATGCAGGAACGCGGTTTTGTCTACGCCCGCTTCGCCGTACAGCAGGGTCAGGCGCGAAGTGCGCAGCAGTTCTGCCAGCAGGCGCGCTTCCCCGTCATGCGCCTGCCCGGACGATTCCCTGGCCGAAGCGAGTGCCTTGATCACGGGATGCCTGAGGCCACCGAGCGAGCGCGGGCCGCTACAGGTAAAAACGCAAAGCCAGCTCGATCGCGCGGCGTTGCGGCACGCTGCCGTAGACCGAGCCCGCGTTGCCGGAGTAAAGCTGCCACTGCAGGAACAGCTCGGCGCTGTCCCAGTGGTAGCGCGCCTCCAGCCACTGGGCGCGGCTGTGCGTTTCCGAGTCGCGGCGCACGAACGCCGACAAATCGAGGCGGCGCACCAGCACGTCCTTCCAGTTGGCGTAGACGAACAACGCATTGCGCACCGGCAGATCTTGCAACACCGGCTGGGTACCCAGCACGCGCAGACGGGCCGACGGATCGATGCCGGGCAGCGCTTTCCACTGCTTGCGATCGGGGGCGGCGCTGTTGTACTGGGCTTCGGCGGTGAGGCTGAGGTTCAGTGCGGTGGTGTAGGTCAGGCCCACGGACGCACGTTCCTGGTGGCGCTGCGTCTGGTCGAATTGCAGCGCTTGCGCCACCAGCGAGCGGCCTTTGCCGAAACTGAACTCGCCGAACACGACGGCAGCATCGCCGAGCAGTCCGGAGACGTTCAAGCCGACCTGAGTGCGCGTGTCGTCGCCGCCGTACAACAACAGCTCCGAGTTGAACTTGTCGCTGAACTTGGTGCTGCCGGCCAACAACCAGCGGTTGCGCGGGTTGGTCGCGCCGACGTTGAGCGAGAAGGTGCTCGCATTCGGCCGGCTGGACAGCCGGGGCGAGTAGGTCGCCGTCAGCGAGCCCGTGCTCCACAGCTGCTGACCTTGCAGCACCACCGTGCCCTGGCGGTTTTCGCGCAGCACCTTCGGGTCGGGCGAGACGATCGAGCGCAGCGCGCCTTCCTTGAAGTAGTCGGTCGGGTTGTAGCCGTAGGCGGCACCGTGTCGCACGTTGACGCGGCCGAGGTCGATGATCTGGGTGTCGCTGCGGGACCAGCTCAGGTAGGCCTCGCGCAGCGTGTTGACGTCGTCCGCACCCGGCCTGCCGTTGCTGTGCAGGCGATCGAACCGGTCGGAAAACACCGCCCGCAAACCGGGTGCCACATTGGCATCGAAGCGCACGTCCAGCGAGGCGCGGTTGGTCTCGAATCGTGGATCGGCGCCGCCGATTCGGGTCTGCCCGAGCGCGCCTTCGACGAAGACGCGCCACGCCTGCGCAGCCTGCGGTGCGGCGGTCGGGGCCTTGTCGGCCAGCGAGAGCGCGTCGAGTTCGTCGGGCAGCGCGCTCGGCGGTTCGGCCGCGGCGGCGGCCAGCGCAAACACCAGCCCCAGAGCCGGTGCCAGTCGAGGCAGGAAAGTATTCAGTCGCATGCTCACTCCGGTTTGAAGCGTGGCAGGTAATCACGTTGCAACCAGGACTCCGGCACATCGCGCCAGGCGTAATCGCTGTAGCGCATCACGGTCACCCAGGCTGGGTCGAGCCCGTCGATGATGACGACTTCGGTCGGCCGCTCGCGGCCCAGTTGCGGCTGGAACTTGCGGTAATACGCCGTCTTCAACAGGTGCCCGCTCTCGGCGAAAAAACGCGCCTTGACCGGCCGTGACGAGGTCGTGTCGATCCACATTTCAACGCGGTGATAGGTTACGTCGGGCGATGCCGCTGCGAGGTCGAGCTTGTAGCAACGGCGCATCACTTTTTCGCCATCGGTCAGGTCTTCTTCGCCCTGCAACTCGGCCGTGTAGTCCTTGGCCAGGTTGACGGTGACCACATCGCCGTTCGATGCCTGCCCGAGCAGTCGCTGTTGCGGCGACAGGCGGATGCTCGCCTGGCTGGCCGGGTCGAAGAACCACAGGTCGTTGCCGCTTTTGAGCATCAGCTTGTTGGCGTCGCGTTGGGGTGCCACGAAGCGCAGCAGGCTGCGGTACTGGCCACTCGCGGTGTCGGCCTTCGAGTACACCGTCAGCGTGTTGTTGTCGGTCTGTTTCGCGCTGCGGTATTCGATCAACGTCACCGTCACCGCGAACGATTTCGGCGGGTTGCGCACCGCATCGCTGGCCGCGAGGACGGACTGCGCGTCGGGGGCGGCGTGGGCAGGCGAGGCAAGACCGATGCAGGCGGCGACGGCGCCGATCCACAGGGCAAGGGTTGGCTTCATCAAGGCTTTCGATCGGGGCATATTGTTAGGGCAACGCTGAACAAGTCCCCGCCATGCGCGTTCGAGTCCAAAACGGAGTGAGTTGTGCGCCAACGTTGCGCGTCGTGTGCCCGAAGGCACACGCAAGCGACTTGGTGCGCAAATCGCCCGTTTTGGGTCGAACCCCTTCG
>JANMTL010000164.1:0-18206 GCA_031390425.1 Rhizobacter sp. | reverse complement strand
TCCACATGCACCCAAGCTCCGTGGCGATGCGCCTGCTCGATGAGGGTGGCAAATGGATCGCACGCCCCGGTGTTCACATGGCCGGCTTGCAGGCAGACGATGCTCGGGCCGGCCACGCGCGGCAACGCGTCCGTGCGCATCCGGCCTTGAGCGTCCACCGGCACGCGGACGACGCGGTCGCGTCCAAGCCCCAGCACGCCGAGCGCCTTGGTCACGCTGGCATGCGCTTCGTCGCCGACCACTACCGTGATCGGCGGTGCACCGAACAAGCCCTGTGATTCGACATCCCAGCCCACTCGCGCCAGCACCGCGTGCCGCGCTGCGGCCAGGCCGCAGAGGTTGGCCATCGTCGCGCCGCTGACAAAAGCACCTGCGACGTGAGTCGGCAGGCCGAGCAAGTCGGCGATCCAGCGCAGCGCGGTGCGCTCGAAGGCAGCCGCGCCGGGAGCCCCCGACGGTTGCGCTGCGTTCTGATCCCAGGCCGTCGCCAGCCAGTGGGCTGCGATGCTGGCGGGCAGCGCGCCGCCGACCACGTAGCCGAAGTAGCGGCCGCCGTTGCTGGCGACCGTGGCGGGCGAACCGAGCTCATCGAGTTGCTGCAACACGCTTTCGGGAGACTGCGGCGCGTCGGCGAGCTCGACATCGAGCTCTTGCAAACGGGTCAACGCTTCGGCTTGCGGCGCCACACCGCGCGCATCGAGTCCATCAAGGTAATTCGACGCTCGCTGTGCAGCGTCTTCGAGCAGCGGGAGCATCAGGCAACTTCCGGGCTGCGCACCGAAGTCCATCTGCTTTTCAGGCGGGAGGGCGGCTTCATGCGAACCGCCGACTTACTTCGCCCCTGCACTCCACTGCACCAGGATCTCGTCGGGCTTGACCATGCCGAGCTCGTAGCGGGCTTTCTCCTCGACCATCTCCAGCCCTTCCTTCAGGTCGTTGACCTCGGCGGCCAGTCGCTCGTTGCGCTGGCGCGCAATCTCGTTGGTGGCCTGCTGCTCGTCGAGCTGGCTGCGCAGATCGAGCACATGCGGCACGCCAGATCGGCCGAACCACAACTCGGCGTGCACCAGCCCGATCAGCGCGAGGAGGGCGAAGCTGATGAACCGCACGGCTGGCTTCCGATGGGTGGTGCGCCGCTGGCGTGAACGCGTTGAAGAGGTTCAGCGCAGGTTGTAGAACGCGCTGCGGCCGGGGTAGCTGGCGACGTCGCCCAGGTCTTCCTCGATGCGCAGCAACTGGTTGTACTTGGCCATGCGGTCGCTGCGGCTCATCGAGCCGGTCTTGATCTGGCCGGCGTTGGTGCCGACCGCGATGTCGGCGATGGTGGAGTCTTCGGTCTCGCCCGAGCGGTGGCTGATGACGGCGGTGTAGTTGGCGCGCTTGGCCATCTCGATCGCGGCGAAGGTTTCAGTCAGCGTGCCGATCTGGTTGATCTTGATCAGGATCGAGTTGGCGATGCGCTTCTCGATGCCTTCTTTCAGGATCGCGGTGTTGGTGACGAACAGGTCGTCGCCGACGATCTGCACCTTCTTGCCGAGCCGGTCGGTCAGGTGCTTCCAGCCGTCCCAGTCGTTTTCGGCCATGCCGTCTTCGATGCTGATGATCGGGTACTTGTCGGCCCAGGTCGCGAGGATGTCGGTCCACTCGGGGGCCGACAGCGTCAGGCCCTCGCTGCCGAGGGTGTACTTGCCGTCCTTGTAAAACTCGCTGGCCGCGCAGTCGAGGCCAATCGCGATCTGCTCGCCGGCGGTGTAGCCCGCCTTGTCGATCGCCTCGAGAATCAACTGGATCGCCGCCTCGTGATTGGCCACGCTGGGCGCGAAGCCGCCTTCGTCGCCGACGGCGGTGCTCATGTTCTTGTCGTGGATGATCTTCTTCAGCGCGTGGAACACCTCGGCGCCGTAGCGCACCGCTTCGCGAAAGCTCGGTGCGCCGATCGGAATGATCATCAGCTCTTGCAGGTCGAGGTTGTTGTTGGCGTGCGCACCGCCGTTGATGACGTTCATCATCGGCACCGGCAACTGCATGGCACCCGATCCGCCGAAATAGCGGTACAGCGGCAGGCCGCTTTCCTCGGCCGCAGCACGTGCCACCGCCATGCTGACTGCGAGGATCGAATTGGCGCCCAGCCGACTCTTGTTGTCGGTGCCGTCGAGGTCGATCAGCGTGCGATCGAGGAAGGCCTGCTCGCTCGCGTCGAGCCCGAGCACGGCTTCGCTGATCTCGGTGTTGACGTGTTCCACGGCGCGCATCACGCCCTTGCCGAGGTAGCGCTTCGGGTCGCCGTCGCGCAGCTCGTTGGCTTCGCGCGAGCCGGTTGATGCGCCCGACGGCACCGCAGCGCGGCCCATCACGCCCGACTCGAGCAGCACATCGCATTCGACCGTCGGGTTGCCCCGGCTGTCCAGAATCTCGCGGCCGACGATGTCAACAATCGCACTCATGGGGCTTCCTCAGGATCGTATTGAAAAAAAGGGCAGGCGAGCGGCGTGCGCTCAGCAACTGAAATCGTTCTCGAGCAGTGGCTGCTGCTTGACCACGCGGTCCAGCGACTGCAACTGTTCCAGCAACCGCCGCATGTGCTTGAGCGGCACCGCGTTCGGGCCGTCGCTCATCGCGTTCATCGGGTCCGGGTGGGTTTCCATGAAGACGCCCGCCACGCCGACCGCGATCGCGGCACGCGCGAGCACCGGCACGAACTCGCGCTGGCCGCCGCTGCTGGTGCCCTGGCCGCCGGGCAACTGCACCGAGTGCGTCGCATCAAAGACCACCGGCGCGCCGGTCTCGCGCATGATCGCCAGCGAACGCATGTCGCTGACCAGGTTGTTGTAGCCGAAGCTGACACCGCGCTCGCAAGCCATGAAGCTGTCTTCGGGCAGGCCCTTTTCACGCGCCGCAGCGCGGGCCTTGTCGATGACGTTCTTCATGTCGTGCGGTGCGAGGAACTGGCCCTTCTTGATGTTCACCGGTTTGCCCGATTGGGCGACCGCACGGATGAAGTCGGTCTGCCGACACAAGAAGGCGGGCGTCTGCAATACGTCGACCACGCTCGCCACCGCCTCGATCTGGTCGATGCTGTGCACGTCGGTCAACAGCGGCACATTCAATTCGCGCTTGACCTTGGTCAGAATTTCGAGCCCGCGCTCCAGGCCGGGGCCGCGGAAGGTGCTGCCACTCGACCGGTTCGCCTTGTCGTAGCTGCTCTTGAAGATGAACGGGATGCCGAGCTTCGCGCACGCTTCTTTCAGCGCGCCGGCCACATCCATTTGAAGTTGTTCGGACTCGACGACGCACGGCCCGGCGATCAGAAAAAACGGCTGCGTGAGGCCGACCTCGAATCCGCACAGCTTCATGCCACCGCTTTCAACGAAGCGACGAGTTGCAAGCGATCGCGCTGATGTGCCAGCGCCGCCGTGATGAAGGAGTTGAACAGTGGATGCCCGCCCCACGGCGTCGATTTGAACTCGGGGTGGAACTGCACGCCCATGAACCACGGGTGCACGCTGCGCGGCAGCTCGACGATTTCGGTCAGCTTCTCGCGCTGCGTCAAGGCCGAAATCACCAGCCCGGCGTCGCTGAGCTGATCAAGGTAGTTCACGTTCGCCTCATAACGATGCCGGTGCCGCTCGGTCACCACGTCGCCGTAGATTTCGTGCGCCAGGGTGCCCGGTTTCACGTCCGAACTCTGTGCGCCCAGACGCATGGTACCGCCGAGGTCGGAGCTGCTGCTGCGCTTGTGGATCGAGCCGTCGGCGTCCTGCCATTCCTCGATCAGCGCGATTACCGGATGCGGCGTTTCGGGGTCGAACTCGGTGCTGTTGGCGTTGGCGAGACCCGCCTGGTGGCGCGCGAACTCGATCGTGGCGACCTGCATGCCCAGGCAGATGCCGAGGTAGGGCAGCTTGTGCTCGCGAGCGAATTTTGCGGTCAGCACCTTGCCTTCGACCCCGCGCTTGCCGAAGCCGCCGGGCACCAGCACCGCGTCGTAACACGCGAGCTGCTGCACGTTGTCGGCGGTCAGCGTTTCAGAGTCGACGTACTCGATCAGCACCTTGGTGTGGCTGTGCATGCCGGCGTGGCGCAGTGCTTCGTTCAGTGATTTGTACGAATCGGACAGGTCGGTGTACTTGCCGCACATCGCGATCGTCAGCGTGCGCTCGGGGTGCTCGAACTCGCGCACCAGATCGTCCCAGCGCTTCAGGTTGGCCGGCGGCGTGTGAATGCGCAGCTTGTCGCAGATCAGCCCGTCGAGACCCTGCTCGTGCAGGATGCGCGGCACCTTGTAGATGGTGTCGACGTCCCACATCGAAATCACGCCCCAGATCGGCACGTTGGTGAAAAGCGAAATCTTCTCGCGCTCTTCATCCGGAATCGCCCGGTCGGCGCGGCACAGCAGCACGTCGGCCTGGATGCCGATCTCGCGCAGCTTTTGCGCGGTGTGCTGGGTCGGCTTGGTCTTCAATTCGCCCGCCGCGGCGATCCACGGCACATAGGTCAGGTGCACGAAGGCGCTGTTGTTCGGGCCCATGCGCAGGCTCATCTGGCGCACCGCTTCGAGGAAGGGCAGCGACTCGATGTCGCCCACCGTGCCGCCGATCTCGACGATGGCGACATCGACTTCGTCGGCGGTGCCCGCCGTGGTGGCCACACCGGCACCGCGCTTGACGAACTCTTGAATCTCATTGGTGACGTGCGGGATCACCTGCACCGTCTTGCCGAGGTAGTCGCCGCGGCGCTCTTTTTCGAGCACGCTCTTGTAGATCTGGCCGGTGGTGAAGTTGTTGGCCTTCTTCATCCGGGTGGTGATGAAGCGCTCGTAGTGGCCCAGATCGAGGTCGGTTTCGGCGCCGTCGTCGGTGACGTAGACCTCGCCGTGCTGGAACGGCGACATCGTGCCGGGATCGACGTTGAGGTAGGGGTCGAGCTTGATCAGCGTGACCTTGATGCCCCGCGATTCGAGGATCGCCGCGAGCGATGCCGCCGCAATGCCCTTGCCCAGCGAGGACACCACACCGCCGGTGACAAAGACGTACTTGGTCATTGCATGCAGCACCTGTTTTTCAGGATGCGGTGGTAGAAAAAATGATTATAGAAGGGTCATTTTTGACGCGGACTCAGACGATTTTTTCGCCGGGGTGCGTGATCTTGCGCATCGGCTCGTAGCGCGTCGATGCGACACACAGCGGATGCACGGTCGTTGAGTGAGTGACTGCGTGAGCCGTCCACTGCGGGTCTTCGAGCGACTCGAACACTTCGCGCAGCTTGTGGCCCCACGAGCCACGCACCATCTGAAAGTACGGGTTCTGATCGTCGATGCAGACGATCTGGTCGCAGCGCAGTGCATCGTTTTCGTAGACCAGCAAATCGAGCGGCAGGCCGACCGACAGGTTCGATTTCAGCGTCGAATCCATCGACACCAGCGCGCATTTCGACGCCTCGTCCAGTGGTGTCGCCGGCGTGATCATGCGGTCGAGAACGGGCTTGCCGTACTTCGATTCGCCGACCTGAAAGTAGCAGGTTTCGCGGGTGGCCTCGATGAAGTTGCCGGCCGAGTACACCAGGAACAGACGCATCGCCTCGCCTGCGATCTGCCCGCCGAAGATCATCGACGCGTTGAAGTCGATGCCTGCGGCTTTCAGCGACCGACCGTCCTGTTCGTAGACGCGCCGCACCGCGCTGCCGAGCACCCGCACCGCGTCGAACATGCTGGTGGCGTTCCAGATCGTGATGGGGGGACCGTCCCCGTTGTCGATCTTCTCGACCTGCAATATCTCGCGCACCGACTGGCTGATCGACAGGTTGCCGGCCGACAGCATCACCATGAAGCGGTCGCCGGGTTTCTCATAAACCATCATCTTGCGGAAGGTGCTGATCTGATCGAGGCCGGCGTTGGTGCGCGAGTCGGACAAAAAGACCAGCCCCGCGTCGAGTTTGATGCCTACGCAATACGTCATGGTGCGGTGTCGCTTTCAGGTGGGTGTTGCAACGCTTGTAAGCGGTACAGCGTCTCGAGCGCCTGTTTCGGGGTCAAAACGTCGGGGTCGATCTGCGCCAGCGCGCGCTCGACCACTGACGATTCTCGTGCGGCCGGTGCGGCCGCTGCTGCAAACAGATCGATCTGCGGCTGCTGTTGCTGTGATTCGAGCGCTTCCAACGCGACGCGCGCCCGCCGCACCAACGAGGCCGGCATGCCGGCCAGCCGCGCCACCTGCACGCCGTAGCTGCGGCTGGCCGGGCCGGGCTGGATGTCGTGCAAAAACACGATGTCGTCGCCGGTCTTGGTGTGGCTCTCGACCGCCGAGACATGCACATTGATCGCGCGCTCGTGCTTCGCCGGGAAGGCCGTCAGCTCGAAGTAGTGCGTCGCAAACAGCGTGAACGCGTTGTTGCGCTCGTGCAGGTGGCTGGCGATCGCGCCGGCCAGCGCCAGCCCGTCGAAGGTCGAGGTGCCGCGGCCGATCTCGTCCATCAACACCAGCGATTGCGCGGTCGCGCCGTGCAGGATCGCGGCGGCCTCGGTCATCTCGACCATGAAGGTCGATTGCGCATTCGCCAGATCGTCGGCCGCGCCGATGCGGGTGTGGATCGCGTCCATCGGCCCGAGCCGGCAGGCCGCAGCCGGCACGAACGAGCCCATTGCGGCCAACAGGCAGATCAACGCCACCTGCCGCATGTAGGTGCTTTTGCCGCCCATGTTCGGTCCGGTGATCACCAGCATCTTGCGGGTCGCGTCGAGCCGGCAGTCATTGGCCATGAAGTTACCGGCACCGGTCTCCAGCAGGCGCGCTTCGACGACCGGATGCCGACCGCCCTGGATGTCGATGCAGGGCTCGCGCACGAACTGCGGACGGCACCAGTTCAGCGTCGCGGCGCGTTCGGCGAGTGCGGCCAGCGCGTCGAGCGTGGCGAGTGCGCGCGCCAGATCGGACAGCGCCGCGACGTGGGTTTGCAGCGTGTCGACCAGTTGCTCGTAGAGAAACTTCTCGCGCGTCAGCGAACGCTCCTGCGCCGACAGCGCCTTGTCCTCGAAGGCCTTCAGCTCGGGCGTGATGTAGCGCTCGGCGTTCTTCAGCGTCTGGCGGCGCTGGTAGTCGGCCGGCACCTTGCCCGCCTGCCCCTGCGTCACCTCGATGTAGAAGCCGTGCACCCGGTTGAACTGCACCCTGAGATTCGCGATGCCGGTGCGTGCGCGTTCGCGCGCTTCGAGGTCGAGCAAGAAGGCGTCGCAGTTCTGTGCGATCGCGCGCAGCTCGTCGAGCGCGGCGTCGCAGCCGGTGGCGATGACGCCGCCGTCGCGCAGCAGCACGGCGGGCTCGTCGGCGAGCGTGGTCGCGAGCAGCGACTCGATCTCTGCATTGGGGCTCAGCGCTTCCAAGGCCATGTCTAGAAGCACGCACCTACCCAAAGGCACGGTCGCACGCAGATCGGGCAAGGTGCGCAGCGTGGTGCGCAGCCCGGTCAGCTCGCGCGGGCGCACCTGGCGCAGCGCGATGCGCGCGGTGATGCGCTCGACATCGCAGACCGATCGCAGCGCCTGCCGCAGCGCGTTGCAGCCACTCACCATCAGTGATTCGATCGCCTCGTGGCGTTGCGTCGCGACGCTGCGATCGCGCAGCGGCCGCGTCGTCCAGCCGCGCAGCGCCCGGCTGCCCATGCCGGTGCGGCAGGTGTCGATCAGCGACAGCAGCGTCGGCGCGTCTTCGCCACGCAGCGTTTGCGTCAGCTCCAGGTTGCGGTGCGTGGTCGGCGGCAGGTCGATCAGCTCGCTGGCGCGCTCGACCTGCAGGCTGCGCACATGCGCCAGCGCCTGGCCTTGCGTGTGCTCGGCATAACTCAGCAGCGCCGACGTAGCGGCATGCGCGACCGTCAACTCGCCAGCATTGAAACCGGCGAGGCTGGCCACACGCAACTGCTCGCAGAGCTTGCGTGCCCCGAGCGCCGCATCGAACTGCCAGTCGGGCCGGTGCGTCACTGCCGCCCGCGTGGCCGACAGCGCCGATGGAACGTGCTCGCGCTCGACCAGCACCTCGGCCGCATTCAGCCGCGCCAGCCAGCCGGGCAGTTCGTGCGCAGCGCATTCGGTCAGCCCGAGTTCACCGCTGCTGAGAGCCAGCCACGCGAGGCCGTGCGTCGTCTGCCCGCGCTGCGTGCGCTGCGCCAGCGCCAGCAACAGCGCATCGGCCTTGTCCGACATCAGCTCGGTGTCGGTCAGCGTGCCCGGCGTGACCACGCGCACCACCTTGCGCTCGATCGGGCCTTTCGATGTCGCCACATCGCCGACCTGCTCGCAGATCGCCACCGCTTCGCCCAGCTTGATCAGCTTCGCGAGGTAGTTGTCGACCGAATGCACCGGCACGCCCGCCATCACCACCGGCTCGCCGCCGCTTTGGCCGCGCGTGGTCAACGTGATGTCGAGCAGCCGGTTCGCGCGCCGCGCGTCGTCGAAAAACAGCTCGTAGAAGTCACCCATCCGGTAAAACACCAGCGTGTCCGGATGCTCGGCCTTGATGCGCAGGTACTGCTGCATCATGGGCGTGTGGGGTTTCAGTTCACCCAAAGAATCGATGGCTTCGGTGGATTCGGTTTGCATCGGCGATTTGCGATCCATTCGGTCTTTTCTGTGCGACTCAGGCAGATGTTAGGGGAGCCTGGGGGCGGTTGATCCCGCTCCCAGTCAGGTTCAAATTTCGCGCACCGACTCGACTCTTCGAGTCCTGGAGACGTTGATGGAGTCACACCGCAAGGCTTCGCACACGTCGGCGACGGCGACGGCGTTGCCGACGGCGTTGCGACGCCGCGTGCTGATCGGCCTGTCTCGAGCCGCATTGACCGCGCTGCCCTGGGCCGGACTGCATCGAGCGGTGGCCGCAGAGCTGCGCGCTGCACCGTCTGCGCAGCCGACGATCGAGACCTTGTCGGTGCTTCGCTCGCGGCTCGAGTTGCAATTCGCGCCGGGCTTCAGCCCGTCTTTGCAAGCGGCGGCCCGCGCCTGGGTGCGAACCTCGGCCGACGCCGTGGCGCGGTATTTCGGCCGCTTTCCAGTGTCCAAGGTCGAGCTCCTGATGGTGCCCGAGGACGGCGGCGGCATTCGCGGCGGCGTCACGTACAGCGAACCGTCGCTGCTGATCCGGATTCGGCTCGGGCGCGAGACGACGCCCGCGCAATTCATCGACGACTGGGTGCTGGTGCACGAGATGGTGCACTTGGCGATCCCGAGCGTGCCGCGTTCGCAGAACTGGTTGCAAGAAGGCGTCGCGACCTACGTCGAAAGTGTGGCTCGCGGCCGCGTCGGGCTGGTGGCGGCAGCGACGGTGTGGCGCGGCTGGACCTCCGAGATGCCGCAGGGTCAGCCCAAAGCGGGCGACGCGGGGCTGGACCACACGCCGACTTGGGGCCGCACCTACTGGGGCGGCGCGATGTTCTGCCTGCTGGCCGATGTGGAACTGCTCAAGCGCAGTGGGCTGCGCACGGGCTTGCAGCAGGCGCTACAAGGGGTGCTGGCGGCCGGCGGCAACTACGGCGAGTCGTGGTCGGCGGATCGCATCCTGAAAACGGCCGACGCGGCGGTGGGCCAGACCGCGCTCTCCGAGCTGTACCAGCGCATGAAGGATTCGCCCGAGCCCGCCGACCTCGACAGTTTGTGGCGCAGCCTGGGTGTCGTTGGCGGCACCTTGAACGAGGACGCGCCGCTGGCCAAAGTGCGGCGTGCGATCCTGTCCTGATCTGTTACCGGCCACACCGAAAGCAAACCATGATCGACCTTTACTACTGGACCACGCCCAACGGCCACAAGATCACGCTGTTCCTGGAGGAGGCGGGGCTGCCGTACCGCATCGTGCCGATCAACATCGGGCGCGGCGAGCAGTTCGAGCCCGACTTCCTGCGCATCTCGCCCAACAACCGCATGCCGGCGATCGTCGATCACGCGCCGGACGCTGGCGGCGAGCCGCTGTCGGTGTTCGAGTCGGGCGCGATCCTGCTGTACCTGGCCGACAAGACGCGCCGCTTCATCCCGCCAGACCTGCGCGGCCGCAACAACGCGCTGCAATGGCTGTTCTGGCAGATGGGCGGCCTCGGGCCGATGGCCGGCCAGAACCACCATTTCGTGCAGTACGCACCTGAGAAGCTGCCCTACGCGATCGACCGCTACGTGAAGGAAACCGCGCGGCTGTATGCGGTGCTGAACAAGCACCTGGGCGAGATGGAAACAGCGGGCGGCGAGTACATTGCCGGTGAGTATTCGATCGCCGACATGGCCTGCTACCCGTGGATCGTGCCGCACGAAAAGCAGCGCCAGAAGCTGGCGGATTTTCCGCACCTCGCCACATGGTTCGAGCGCATCGGCAGTCGACCCGGCACCGAGCGCGCCTACGCCCGTGCCAAAGAAATCAACAGCGCCCCGGTGGTCGACGACGCCTCGAAGAAGGTGCTGTTCGGACAGGACGCCGCCACCATCCGGGCCGGGTCATGACGGCCACGCCGTACCGCAACGCGTTGATCGTTGGCGCAGGCCCCGGGCTCGGCGCCAGCCTGGCGCGCGTCTTCAGCCGCGATGGCGGCATGCAGGTGCTGATGGCGGCGCGCCGGCCCGAGACATTGCAGGCCGCTTGCGATGAGATCGGCGCCCGTGCCTTGCGTTGCGACGCCACCGATCCGGCCGATGTCGCTGCCTTGTTCGACCAGGCCAGCGAGCACTTCGGTGCGGCGCCCGAGGTCGTCGTCTACAACGCGAGCCGACGCGTGCACGGGCGCTTCATCGACATCGATCCCGCAGCGATGGCCGATGCGGTGGCGGTGACGGCACTGGGTGCGTTCCATGTCGCCCAGCAAGCGGCGCAGCGCATGTTGCCGCAGGGCAAGGGCGCGATCCTCTTCACCGGCGCGACGGCCGGCGTCAGGGGCTTCGCGCAATCGGCCTCGTTCGCGATGGGCAAGTTCGCGTTGCGCGGGCTGGCGCAAAGCCTGGCGCGGGAGCTGGGGCCGCAGGGCATCCACGTCGGGCATGTGATCGTCGATGGCTTGATCCGCACGGCATCGCCGACACCGGCCGCGTCCGACGATCAGCTCGAACCCGACGCCATCGCGATGACCTACCTGCACCTGCTTTCCCAGCATCGCAGCGCGTGGACTTGCGAGATCGACCTGCGACCCTGGGCCGAGCGCTTCTGACCGATCAGAACGGCGCGTCGTCCTTCGGGGTCAGATTGGCCTTGCGGATACGCACCGCGGTCGGCTTCTTCGGGGCTGCTGGTGCGGGTTCTTCGACAGCTTCGCTCAGTCCCATCGATGCCGACAGTGCGGCTTCGGGCGTCAACTCGGCAGCGGTGTCAGTCCGGGGTGCCGCGGCGATGGCAGCCGCACTCGACGCTGCCTCGGCCTTGATCACCCGCGTGTACGGCGCCAGCGTCTGCACCAGCTGGCCGTAGATTTTCGGGTTGCCGGCGACCACTTCGCGCTGGTACAGGTAGTCGGATTCGCCGGTGAAGTTGCCGATCAGCCCTCCCGCCTCGGTGATCAGCAGCGAGCCGGCGGCGATGTCCCACGGGCTCAGGCCGGTCTCGAAGAAACCGTCGTAGTAACCCGCTGCCACATAGCAAAGATCGAGCGCGGCCGCGCCCGGGCGGCGCAGCCCGGCGCAGTTTTGCATCACCGCCTCGAACATCTGCACATAGCGCTTGAAGTTGTCGCCCTTGCGAAACGGGAAGCCGGTGCCGATCAGCGATTCGGACATGCGGATTCGCTTCGAAACCCGCAGGCGCTTGTCGTTGCAAAACGCGCCACGGCCCTTCGACGCGTAGAACAAGTCGTTGCGCGACGGGTCGTACACCACCGCCTGCTGCACCTGGCCTTTGAAAGCCAGCGCGATCGACACCGCGTAGACCGGAAAACCGTGAATGAAGTTGGTGGTGCCGTCGAGCGGGTCGATGATCCAGACGTAGTCGCTGTCCTTCGCACCGTGCTCGCTGCCCGATTCTTCGGCGAGGATGCCGTGGCCGGGGTAGGCGGTGAGCAGCACCTCGATGATCGCGCGCTCGGCGGCCTGGTCGACCTCGGTGACGAAATCGTTGGGCGCCTTGGTGCTGATGCGCAGCAAGTCGACATCCATCGACGCGCGGTTGATCAAAGCCCCAGCCGTTCGTGCCGCCTTGATGGCGATGTTGAGCATCGGATGGAGTGCTTGCGACATGGTGCGACCCTGTGGGTGTGGTGGACGTGAGGTGGGGACTGGCGGGAAGAAAGAGCGGATCGCGGTCGAGTGCATGTCACGGCGTCGCGTCGACTTCGATAATCGAGATTTTACCGGGCACCCCATGCAAACCCTAGACGCTGCGTCGTTCGACCGACCCGCTACAGCCACCACCGCGGCCACCACCACCGCCGACACGACGCGTTTCATCCTGTTGAACACGAGTCACCCCGGCAACGTGGGTTCGACCGCACGCGCGATGAAGGTCATGGGCTTCGCGGATCTGGTGCTGGTGGCGCCGCGCTACGCGAACGTGACGGGCAAGGCTGATGCGATCTCGCTGGCCAGCGGCGCGCTCGATGTGCTGGGCGGCGCGCGTGTCGTCGAAACCCTCGCCGAGGCGCTCGACGGCGTCACCTTCGCCTGCGCCACCGCGATGACGCCGCGCGATTTCGGCCCACCGACGCAGGCGCCGCGCGAGCTGTTTGCCACGCTGGTGACGCAGCCGCAGCGCGTCGCGTTCGTCTTCGGCTCCGAGCGCTACGGCATGTCCAACGACGACGTCTACCTGTGTCACGCCTGCCTCAGCATCCCGACCGCGCCGGGTTACGGATCGCTGAACCTGGCGCAAGCGGTGCAACTGATCGCCTACGACTGGCGGCAGGCGCTGGGCGGCTTTGAAGTGATTTCGCGCACCGCCGACCCGGCACTCGCCGATGCGGTGGCAGTGCAGGGCGCGCTCGATCATTGGCAACAGGTGCTGATCGACATCGGCTTCCTCAATCCGCAGGCGCCGCAGAAGCTGATGCCGCGGTTGCGCCAGTTGCTCAACCGGGCGCATCTCACGCAGGAAGAGGTGCATATCCTGCGCGGCATTGCACGGGCGGCGTCGCTACACTCGCCGCCTCATTGATCTGAAGACATTCATGTTCACACGCCTGCGCGAAGACATCGCCTGCATCCGCGAACGCGATCCGGCGGCGCGCTCGAAACTGGAAGTGCTGACCTGCTACCCGGGGCTGCACGCGCTGGCGCTGCACCGCATCGCTCACGCCTGCTGGGTCAACGAATGGCACTGGCTGGGCCGCTTCACCTCGCATGTGGCGCGCTTCCTGACCGGGATCGAGATCCACCCGGGCGCGGTGATCGGGCGGCGGGTGTTCATCGATCACGGCATGGGCGTGGTGATCGGCGAGACCGCCGAGATCGGCGACGACTGCACCATCTACCAGGGCGTGACGCTCGGTGGCACTTCGCTCTACAAGGGCAGCAAGCGCCATCCGACGCTGGGCAAGGGCGTCGTCGTGAGTGCGGGCGCCAAGGTGCTGGGCGGCTTCACGATCGGCGACGGCGCGCGGGTCGGCTCGAACGCGGTGCTGCTGAAGCCGGTGCCTCCCGGCGCGACGGCGGTCGGCATCCCGGCGCGCATCATCGAAGCGCGGGCCGATGCGGCACGCGAAGAAGTGTCGGCGCGCATGGGCTTTTCAGCCTACGGCGTGACCCAGGGCGACGACCCGGTGGCGCAGGCGATGCGCGGCTTGATCGACAGCGCGTCCGATTCGGCGCATCAGATCGCGCAGCTGTGGGCGGCGATCGAAACCCTGTCTGCGGCGCAGCCCGGTTGCGAGGTGCACCGCGAAGCGCAAACGACCGAGGTTTTCGACGCCGAGCACTACAAACAGATGATGAAGTGACGCAGGCGCATGCAGCGCCAGCGCGTCACGGCGGCTTCGGCCGCAGCGCGCTCTTGGGTCGAAACGCCTTGCAGACCGCCGGATCGCACTCGATGTACGGCCCGCCGATCAGGTCGATGCAGTAGGGCACCGCCGCGAAGATGCCCGGCACCGGCGGTGTCGCCGCTGGCAGACCTTCCAGCGTCTCGGCGATCGACTTCGGCTGGCCCGGCAGATTGATGATTAGCGCCTTGCCACGAATCACTGCCACCTGGCGCGACAGGATCGCGGTCGGCACGAAATTCAGGCTGATGCTGCGCATCTGCTCGCCGAAGCCCGGCATCACCTTGTGCCCCACCGCCAGTGTGGCTTCAGGCGTCACATCGCGCAGCGCGGGGCCGGTGCCGCCGGTGGTCAGCACCAGGTCGCAGCCAGCCTCGTCGATCAGCTCGCACAAGGCGGCGCTGATGCCGGCCTGGTCGTCGGGAATCAGGCGGGTTTGCCAGATCACCGGGTTCAGCACGGCACGCGACAGCCAGTCCTTCAACGCCGGCACGCCCTTGTCTTCGTAGACGCCCGATGACGCGCGGTCGCTGATCGAGACGATGCCGATGCGCACGGTGTCGAAGGCGGTGGCGTCAGTCATGGCGATATCCATCAGGTGTCGTCGTCGGCTTCAGCGGGCTGTGGCGCCGGGTACTGCCGGATGAACTTGAACAGCTCGCGAAACGCCTTGCCGCTGCGCTGCTCGGGCAGCACCGACGCGTCCTTGCGTGCGGCGCGGATCAGGCTGCGCAACTGCTGCACGTCGGCCTGCGGGCGGTTCGCAGTCCATGCGGTGAGCGCGTCGTCGCTGGCGATCAGCTCGGCGCGCCAGCGTTCGGCGTCGTGCAGCGCCAGCGCGTCTTTCGCGTGCCCGAGTTGCATCGCAGCGACGGCTTCACGCAGCGGTTCGGGGTCGGTGCGGCGCATCAGCTTGCCGATGAACTGCATCTGGCGGCGCCGACCTTCGTGCGTCTTGGTGCCGCGGTACTGGCGGATCGCATCCATCAGGATCTCGTCCATCGGCAGGTCGACCAGCCGACTGTCCGGCATCTCGACCAGCGCCACGCCCAGGTCTTGCAGATCGTGCGAATCCTTCTTGCGGCGCGTCTTGCTCAGGCGGGTCAGCCACGCCGGGATCGGTTCTGCGTCGGAAGGTTCGGTCGGTGACATCGGGGGTGGGGCTTTGGCGCACAGGACGCCGGTGCGTCCGAAAAAGCGATCGGTATCATAGCCACGAGCTTGCAAGCGCTGCGTTGTCGGCTCACGCGGGCATCGGCGGTCGTGCTGCCCACACGCCGGCGGCCCGACCCCTTTTACTAGTGGCCTCCGCCGCAATTCATCGTCTGCCGACACCCCATGCCAAGAACGACCTCGCCGTCATCCTCGTCCACCGGTTTTGCCTACAGCCGCGCCGAGTTCCAGCAACTCGTCGACGACGCGCTGAGGTTCGCGGCCTCCATCGGTGCCAGCGATGCGGGGGCCGAGGTGTCCGAGGGCGTCGGCCTGTCGGTGTCGGTGCGCAAGGGCGAGCTCGAGAACGTCGAGCGCAACCGCGACAAGTCGATCGGCGTGTCGGTCTACATGGGCCAGCGGCGCGGCAATGCGAGCACCTCCGATTTCTCGCATGCGGCGCTCGAGCAAACGGTGCGTGCCGCCCACGACATCGCGCGCTTCACTGCCGACGACCCGGCCGCCGGTCTGCCAGACGCCAGCGATCTGGCGACCGGCGCGGCGGCCACACTCGATCTCGACCTGTTCCATCCATGGGCCATCGATGCGGCCGGTGCCGCCGAGATCGCCCGCCGCTGCGAGCAGGCGGCGCTGAGCGTCGACAAGCGCATCACCAACTCCGAAGGCGCCGGCGTGTCGGCACAGCAATCGCACTTCTTCGCTGGCAACAGCCGCGGCTTTCGCGGCGGCTACGCCAGCTCGCGGCATTCGCTGTCGGTGGCGCCGATCGCGTCGCTGCCCGGTCGCCGTGGCGACGACATGCAGCGCGACGCCTGGTACAGCTCGATGCGATCGGCCGACCAGCTGGCATCGCCCGAAGCGGTGGGCCGTTATGCCGCCGAGCGCGCGCTGTCGCGCCTGAAGTCGCGCAAGATCAAGACCTGCGAGGTGCCGGTTCTGTTCGAGTCGACGGTTGCGGCCGGGCTGCTCGGTGCGTACGTGCAGGCAGTCAGTGGCGGTGCGCTTTACCGCAAGTCGAGCTTTCTGCTCGACAGCCTGGGCAAGCGCGTGCTGTCGCGCCACATCGACATCCACGAAGACCCGCATGTGCTGCGCGGCAAGGGCAGCGCGCCGTTCGACGATGAAGGCGTGGTGACGCGCGCCCGCGACGTGGTCAAGGGCGGCGTGGCGCAAGGCTACTTTCTGTCGAGCTACTCGGCGCGCAAGCTGGGCATGCGCACCACCGGCCACGCGGGCGGTTCGCAAAACCTGACGCTGACCAGTCGCCTGACGCATCCCGACGACGATCTGAAGTCGATGTTGCGCAAGCTCGATCGCGGTCTGTTCGTGATCGAGTTGATGGGGCAGGGCGTCAACCAGGTGACCGGCGATTACTCGCGCGGCGCGGCGGGCTTCTGGGTCGAGCGCGGCCGCATCGTGCATCCGGTGCACGAGATCACCATTGCAGGCAACCTGAAACAGATGTTCAAGAACATCGTCGCCGTCGGTGCCGACGCCTACACGATGGGCGGCAAGACGATCGGATCGGTGCTGGTCGATTCGATGAAGATCGCGGGAAGTTGAGGCGCCGACCCCAGGAACGCGCGGCATGCAACGTCGTCGATTCATCCATCACAGCGGCCTCGCCGGCGTGCTGGCCGCAGGCGCCGCCCCGGCCACCGTGCATGCGCAGGCCAATCTGCGCTGGCGTTTGGCGTCCAGCTTTCCGAAATCGCTGGACACCATCTTCGGGTCGGCCGAAGTGTTCGCAAAGAAGGTCGGCGAGATGACCGGCGGCCGCTTCCAGATCAGCGTGCACCCGGCCGGCGAGTTGCTGCCGCCGTTTGGCGTGGTCGACGGCGTGCAGGCGGCCACGGTCGAATTGGCGCACACAGTGCCGTACTACTACTTCGGCAAAGACGAGACGTTCGCGATCGGCGCGGCGATCCCGTTCGGCCTGAACTCGCGCCAGATGACCGCCTGGATGTATCGCGGCAACGGCCTGAAGCTGATGCGCGAGTTCTACGCCAAGTACAACATCATCAACTTCCCCGGCGGCAACACCGGGGTGCAGATGGGCGGCTGGTATCGCAAGGAAATCAAGACCCCGGCCGACATGAAGGGCCTGAAGATCCGCATCGGCGGATTCGCGGGGCGCGTCATCGAGCGCATGGGCGCGGTGGCCCAGAACATCCCGGGCGGCGAGGTCTATCAGGCGCTGGAAAAAGGCACGATCGACGCCGCCGAATGGATCGGCCCGTACGACGATCAGAAGCTGGGCTTCAACAAGGTTGCGCCGTTCTATCACTACCCCGGCTGGTGGGAGGGCGGCCCGCAGATCGACTTCTTCGTCAACACCCAGGCTTACGCCGCGTTGCCCGGCGAGTACAAGACCATCGTCGAGATGGCGGCCTCGCATGTGCATGTCGACATGCAGGCCAACTACGACGCCAAGAACCCGGCCGCGCTGAAAGCGCTGGTGGCGGCCGGCGTCAAGGTGCTGCCGTTTCCGAAGCCGGTGATGGACGAAGCGTTCAAGCAGTCGATGGCGTTGTACGAAGAGATCAGCGCGAAGAACCCGAACTGGAAGAAGGTCTACGACGACTACGCCGCCTTCCGCCGCGACCAGAACTTGTGGTTTCGATTTGCCGAGTCGAGTTTCGATCGGTACATGCAGACGGTCAGGCTTTGACCTCGACTCCCTCGCCCCCTTGGGGAGAGGGAGCAACTACTTGGCGCCGGATTTTTTCCGGTCGACTTCGACGGCCTCTTGCAGCGCTTTCATCGGGTCTTCCTCTGCAGCGTCTGCCGCGTTCTGATCGGTCTGCATCTGACGCAACACCGCGTCGGCATCGATGCTCGTCGCGGCATCGTGGCTTCGCGACACCAGCCCCGGGAACGCGATGATCAGCGCGACCATCGCCAACTGGATCAGCACGAACGGGATCGCGCCGCGGTAGATCTGGCCGATGGTGACCGGCGCGATGCGCTGGCCGGTGACCGCGTCGGTGTATGCGCGATCCGGCGCAACGCTGCGCAGGTAGAACAGCGCGAAGCCGAACGGCGGGTGCATGAACGAGGTCTGCATGTTGACCGCCAGCAGCACGCCGAACCACACCAGATCGATGCCC
>JANMTL010000053.1:0-10528 GCA_031390425.1 Rhizobacter sp. | reverse complement strand
CGCGTGCAAATCCCCGGAACGCTGGGTAGCACGAGATGATGAACCCCCACGTCGCTCTGCTCCTGCCCCCCGGGTGGGCGCAGGCCCCCTTGGGACGGCCCGGCGGGAGGCCTGAATGATGCGCCCCCACGTCGCTCTGCTCCTGCCCCCCGGGGGGACGCAGGCCCCCTTGGGACGGCCCGGCGGGAGGCCTGAATGAACCTGGATTTCAGCTTCTTGAACTGGGGCGTCGTCTCCAGCTTCATTTTGAAGGGCCTGTTCTTTTCGATTCAATTGACGGTGGTCGCGATGATTGGCGGCATCGCGCTCGGCACGGTGCTGGCATTGATGCGGCTGTCGGGCAAGAAGTGGCTGGTGCTGCCGGCGTCGGCGTATGTCACCACGCTGCGCTCGATCCCGCTGGTGATGGTGATCCTGTGGTTTTTTTTGCTGATCCCGCTGCTGATCGGTCGGCCGATGGGTGCCGAACTCAGCGCCATCATCACCTTCACCGTGTTCGAGGCCGCGTACTACTCCGAGATCATGCGAGCCGGCATTCAGTCGGTGCCGAAGGGGCAGGTGCACGCGGGCTATGCGGTGGGCATGAGCTACGCGCAGACGATGCAGCTGGTGGTGCTGCCGCAGGCGTTTCGCAACATGCTGCCGGTGCTGATGACGCAGACCATCATCTTGTTCCAGGACACCTCGCTGGTCTATGCGATCGGCGCCTACGACTTGCTCAAGGGCTTCGAGATCGCCGGCAAGAACTTCAATCGCCCGGTCGAGACCTACCTGGTGGCCGCGGTCGTCTACTTCGTGATCTGCTTCAGCCTGTCGATGTTGGTGCGTCGGCTGCAGAAGAAGATCGCCATCATTCGGTGAACCGAGGTCTTCCACACTTCACCCCTTTCCCCGCTGGGGGAAGGCCGGGACAGGGGCCTCGTGCCCAGCTTGAAGGTGTTTCCCATGATCGACATCAAAAACGTTTCCAAGTGGTACGGCAGCTTCCAGGTGCTGACCGACTGCTCGACCACCATTGCCAAGGGCGACGTGGTAGTGGTCTGCGGCCCGTCGGGTTCGGGCAAGAGCACGCTGATCAAGACGGTGAATGCGCTCGAGCCGATTCAAAAGGGCGACATCGTGGTCGACGGCGTCTCGATCTGCGACCCCAAAACCAATCTGCCCAAGTTGCGGGCGCGGGTAGGCATGGTGTTTCAAAACTTCGAACTCTTTCCGCACCTGACGGTGACCGAGAACCTGACGCTGGCGCAGATGAAGGTGCTGGCGCGCAACGGCGACGACGCCAAAAAGCGCGGGCTGAAAATGCTCGACCGCGTCGGCCTGATGGTCCACAAGGACAAGTTCCCGGGCCAGTTGTCGGGCGGCCAGCAGCAGCGCGTGGCGATTGCCCGCGCGCTCAGCATGGACCCGATCGTGATGCTGTTCGATGAGCCGACGTCGGCGCTCGACCCCGAGATGGTCGGTGAGGTGCTCGACGTGATGGTCACGCTGGCGCACGAGGGCATGACGATGATGTGCGTCACCCACGAGATGGGCTTCGCCAAGAAGGTGGCTCACCGGGTGATCTTCATGGACGCCGGCAAGATCGTCGAGGACTGCACGCGCGACGGCTTCTTCGGCAACCCCGAGCAGCGTTCGCCGCGGGCCAAGGAATTCCTGTCGAAGATCCTGCAGCACTGATCTGCGCAGGGGGGCTCGAAAAAAAAGGCCGCTTCACGCGGCCTTTTTCGGTTTGAACGCAAGTCAGGGCTCGACGGCCGCGCCGCGCACGACCTCACCCCCGCCGATCACACCCAGCGCCCGTGCAGCACCGGTCTTCAGGTCGATCTCGACCCAGCGCGATTCCTTGGCCGCGCTGTCGGTCAGGGCGGCAAATGCGGCGCCGGATACATCGGTGATGTCGAATGCCGCCGTCTTGAAGTTGCCTGCGCCGAGCGCCCCCACGGTGCGAAGTTGGCCGGTGTTCGGCGAGACGACTGGGGTGGCACCTTCCATCGATCCCTGCATCACCAGCGTGCCGGTGGCCGCGTCGATCACGTAGTTGGTGGTGATTTTCTCGTTGGTCTTGTTGTAGGTGTAAGCCGCTGCCGTGACCGCCGGGGTCTTGCCCGCGCTGACATCGTCGGCCACGTAGGCAAGCGCGCCGTCCGACTGAACGCCGCCCTGCGTCGCGTTGCCGTCTACCTGCGCGCCGGTGTCGGGATGCAGGCGCAGGCTCAGGCCGCTGTTGCTGACCACGCGGACCCGATCGACGGTGGGGTTGAAATCGACACCGAACTCGTCACCCGACAGCGCTATCGCGATCGGTACCCCGACGGCTGCGGCCGCGCCGCTGGTCGCATCGACACGGTAAAGCTGACCGGTGCTGCCCAGCGCGTAGAGCTGACCTTTGACGATGCGGAAATCGATGCCCAGCACGGCCTCGCCGGGCTGCAGGCCCGTCAACGCCACCTTGGACAAGATGCGCCCGGGTTGCCCGGCGTTGAAGCGGATCAGTTGGTTCGAGGGGGTGACCGCGACCACGTTTTCCTTGCGCGCGGGGCCTTCGACCACCTCCGGTACACCGGTGCAGGCTGTCAGCAGACCGGCCAGCAACGCGGGTGCGACGACGCGGGCAACCAGGGGGGTGCGGGACAAAGAATTCGAAATGGCCGTTGTGTGTGCAGGCATGAGTTGACCCTTGAAGGTTGAGAGCGAAAAAACGCACCCCCTCGGTATCGGCCGCAGATCGCGAGGCTTGAGGCTGGACCCGGCGTGGCCTCAGGTCGTGAACATCGCCTGCAACTGCGCCAGCGCCCGCTCCGGCGTCGGCGCTTTGACGGCGCTCAGTCGCTGCACCAGGCGTTGCCGGTCGAGCGTGCGCAATGGGTCGAGCAGGATCAACCCGTTCTTGCGTTGAAACGACACCGGCACCCGAAACGGTGCGGACCGGCTGCCGGTCGTCATCGGCGCGACGACGACGGTGCGCAGGTGCTGGTTCAATTCAGGCGGCGACACGACGACGCAGGGGCGGGTTTTCTGCGAGCGTTTCCGCTCTCGTTGGCGAGTTCGGGCCACAACAGTTGGTCGTCAACACCGCAGACGCCGATCCTTCGCCGCCAGATGGGCCGCCGCAGGCGTGCGAGGCGCGATGCAAAATCGCCTGATGAGTTCGCCGACCCCGACTGTCACGTTGACGCGCCCCGACGACTGGCACCTGCACCTGCGCGACGGTGCGGCGATGGCTGCGGTGCTGCCCGACACCGCGCGGCAGTTCGCCCGCGCGATCGTGATGCCCAACCTGAAACCGCCGGTGACCACCACCGCGCAGGCGCTGGCTTATGCCGATCGCATCCGCCAGGCGTTGCCTGAGGGGCTGGTGTTCGAGCCGCTGATGACGCTGTACCTGACCGACCGCTTGCCGCCCGACGAGATCGTGCGCGCCAAAGCGGCCGGCGTCGTCGCGGTCAAGTTGTACCCGGCCGGCGCCACGACGAACAGCGATGCGGGCGTCACCGATCTGCGCCGGACGCATGCGACGCTCGACGCGATGCAGCGCCTCGGCATGCCGCTGCTGGTGCACGGCGAGGTGACCGATCCGGACATCGACCTGTTCGACCGCGAGGCGGTATTCATCGACACCCAACTGATCCCGCTGCGGCGCGACTTCCCCGAGTTGAAGATCGTCTTCGAGCACATCACCACGCGCGAGGCGGCGCAGTACGTGGCCCAGGGCGACCGCTGCACCGCCGCCACCATCACCGCGCACCACCTGCTCTACAACCGCAACGCGCTGTTCATGAACGCGCGTGGGGCTGCGGGCCTGAGTCCCCATCATTACTGCCTGCCGGTGCTCAAACGCGAGCTGCACCGTCAGGCCTTGGTGGTCGCCGCCACCTCGGGCAGCGACCGTTTTTTTCTCGGCACCGACAGCGCTCCGCATCCGGCGCACCTGAAGGAGCACGCGAGCGGTTGCGCCGGCTGCTACACCGCGCTCTCAGCCATCGAGCTGTATGCCGAGGCCTTCGAGGCCGCCGGTGCGCTGGAGCGTCTGGAAGGGTTTGCGAGCTTTCACGGGCCTGATTTCTACGCACTGCCGCGCAACGCCGGCACGATCACGTTGCGCCGCGAGCCGTGGACGCTGCCCGAGTCGCTGCCGTTCGGTGAGACGCGGCTCAAACCACTGCGCGGCGGCGAAGTGCTGTCCTGGCGAATCGATCCCTGAACCCGGAACCCCCATGGAAAAGATCAACCGAATCGCCTTGCTGATCGACGCCGACAACGTGTCGGTCGATGTCTTGCGGCAGATCCTGCAACGGCTCGACACGCCCGGCGCGCGGCTGCAACACCGCCGCGCGTACGGCAGCGTGCAAAAGGCCGCCGAGTTCGCTGAATGCTGCCGCGACCACGCGATCCGCTTCCTGCCCAGCACCTTCGCCGGGCCCAACGCCACCGACATCGCGATGGCGATCGATGCGGTCGAGCTGGTGCTGCGACAGCCGGTCGACGAGGTGGTCATCGTGTCGTCCGACATGGACTACTCGCCGCTGATCGTGCGGCTGCGCGAGCTGGGCTGCCGCGTCACCGGCTATGGCCAGCACGGCAAGTCGGGCCGCGACATCGAGCGCGATTACGAACGCGTCTACGATCAGTTCGAGGTGGTCGGCCTGACGAAGGCCCGACCGATCGGCCGCGCGCCGGCCCGGTCGGCGGCGCGGCGCGAGCCCATCTTGGCGGCGCCGCTCGCGGCGACTGCAGCCGCCGCGCCGCAGCCTGCCCGCACGCGATCGTCCGGCGCGCGGGTGGCGATCCCGATCCCGATCCCCATGCCTGTTCCTGCGCCGATCTCGTTGATGGCGTCACTGCCCGACGCTGCGGCAGCACGTCCAGCCCCGTCTCGGCGGCGGACAGCGGCGAAGGCGGTGCCGGTGGTTTCGGTGGCTGTCACGGCGCCGCGCGCCTTGCCGCCCGCGGTCGAAGCGGTGCTCGACGCTTGCCCCGATCTGCGCGGCGGTGCGGCGGTGCGCTTGAACGGCGTCGCGGTGGCGCTGCGCGAGCGCGGCCTGCTGACCAAAAGCGGGAAAACGACCTCGTTCTTCAAGAAGCTCGAGGCGCACTTTGCAGTGCTGCCAGTGGACAAGCCCGAGTCGGTGCGGTTCCTGGCGGCCGGAGTCGTCGGCGGCTGAACTGACGTGGGCCGCGTGCCGATCGACTGGATTGCCCCCTGGCTGGCTCCGTACCGCGCGATCGGCGAGCCGATCGGTCGGCTGATCGATGCGGGTGCCAGCGTCGCGGCAGCGCTCGATCCATCGACCGACCATCGGCCGCGCTTCGTCCAGCAGTCGGCGCTGCCGGTCGGCGAACCCTACGAGGCCTTCATCGCCCGCACTGGCTGCGTGCCGACACGCGACAGCGCGCACGATCTGTTCAACGGCGTGGTCTGGTTGACGCATCCGGTGCTGAAGGCGCGGCTGAATGCCTTGCAGGTCGAACAGCTCTCTCACGGGGCGCACCCAGGTGCGGTGCGTGGCGTGGTCAGAGACGCGCTGACCTTGTTCGACGAGAACGCAGCCTGGTTGCAGGCGCCGCCTGCGTTGATCGATGCGCTGCGCCTGCGCGACTGGACCACGCTGTTCGTCACGCAGCGCACGCTGTGGCGTGATGCGCGGTTGGTGCTGTTCGGCCATGCGCTGCTTGAAAAATTGATGCAGCCGCGCAAGCCGATCACCGCCCATGTGTGGACTGTGCCGCTGGACGTGGCCGACCCCGCGGCGTGGCTGGCCGAGCGACTGTCACCGCCATCGCTGGCCACCAAGCCGTGGCTGCCCCTGCCGGTGCTCGGCGTGCCGGGATGGTGGAACCCGAACCAGTTCGCCGGGTTCTATGACGATGCGACGGTCTTTCGCCGGCCGTCGAGAAACTTGAAAATCGACGGGTCGACCGCACAACCCGCTATCGCGTTCGAAAGGATTCCATGAAGCGCATCGCCTTGTTCCTGTTGACCAACGTCGCCGTGATGGTGGTGCTGGGCATCGCCGTCAACGTGCTGGGGCTCAACCGCTACCTCAGCGCCAGCGGGCTGAATCTCGGTTCGCTGCTGGGCTTCTCGCTGGTGATGGGCTTCGGCGGCGCGATCATTTCGCTGCTGATCAGCAAGCCGGTCGCGAAGTGGAGCACCGGCGCGCAGGTCATCAACGACTCGACCGACCCCACCCACCAGTGGTTGGTTCGCAGCGTGGCGGGCTTTGCCGAAAAAGCGGGCATTTCGATGCCCGAGGTCGCGATCTACGACGGCGCGCCCAACGCCTTTGCCACTGGCGCGTTCAAGAACTCGGCGTTGGTGGCGGTATCGACCGGGCTCGTGCAGTCGATGACGCGCGAAGAGGTCGAAGCTGTCATCGGGCACGAGGTCGCGCACGTCGCCAACGGCGACATGGTGACGATGACGCTGATCCAGGGCGTGATGAACACTTTCGTCGTGTTCCTGTCGCGGGTAATCGGCTACGTCGTCGATCGCCTGATCCTGCGCAACAACAGCGAGCGCCCCGGCGTCGGCTACCTGATCACCACGGTGGTGATGGACCTGCTGCTGGGCGCACTCGCCGCGATGATCGTCGCCTGGTTCTCGCGCCAGCGCGAGTTCCGCGCCGACGCCGGATCGGCGCAATTGCTGGGCCGCAAGCAGCCGATGATCAATGCGCTGGCGCGCTTGGGCGGGCTCGACCCCGGCGAGATGCCGAAGGCGATCAAGGCCATGGGCATCAGCTCGCGCCCGAGCGGCGTGATGGCGCTGTTCTCGACCCACCCGCCGATGGAAGAGCGCATCGCACGCCTGCGGGACGCGGCCTGACGGCACGTGGGGCTGCCCTGAGCCGGGGATAATCGTGGCGTGAAGCAAGCCAGACCGTCGCTGGTGCAGGGTCCCGAAAGGGCGCACTGGAGGAAGGTCCGGACTGCACAGGGCAGCGCAGCAGCTAACGGCTGTCCACCGCGAGGTGAGGATCAGAGCTACAGAGACGAGTCGAGACGGGGTTCCCAAACTGGGTGTTTAACGACACCCGAAGCGGGGCACAGCCCCGCTTCGGGTGAAACGAGCAATCTCTGCGCGCAGCAACACCAAATAGGCCGACGTTGATGTGGCTCCGCGGAGTCGGCGGGTAGGTGGCACCGAGCCGTGCAGCGATGTACGGCCCAGAGGAATGACGGTCACGTTCAGGCCTTCGCAAGAAGGCAGGGATGCACAGAATCCGGCCTATCGGCTCGCTTCACACTAATTTCAGCCAACGCCTGCACGGCGTTCGCACACCGAGACGAACGGACCCGATGAACCCTGACGCTTCCACGCTCTGGCGCCGGCCGCGCTGGGCGCTGGCAGCGTTGCTGGCCTGCCTGGGCATGGTCGGCCCGTTCTCGATCGACACCTACCTACCGGCGTTCAGCGGCATCGCCTCGTCGCTAGGGGCCACGCCGGTGCAGATGCAGCAGACGCTGTCGGCCTACCTGTTCGGCTTCGCCGTGATGAACCTGTTCCACGGCGCGCTGTCGGACAGCGTGGGTCGGCGCCCGGTCGTTCTGTGGGGTGTGGCGGTGTTCACGCTGGCGTCGGCCGGTTGCGCGTTGTCGCAGCACATCGGGGCGCTGATCTTTTTTCGCGCGTTGCAGGGCATGGCGGCCGGTGCCGGCATCGTGGTGTCGCGCGCGGTGATCCGCGACATGTTCCCGCCGGCCGACGCGCAGCGGGTGATGTCTCAGGTCACCATCTACTTCGGCATCGCGCCGGCGGTTGCGCCGCTGGTCGGTGGCATCCTGTTCGTGCACCTGGGCTGGCACGCGGTGTTCTGGTTCCTGACTGCCATCGGCGTGGCGCTGTGGATCGCAAATCACCAACTGTTGCCCGAGTCGCTGCACACCGCGCAGCGCCAGCCGCTGAACCTGCGCCACCTGATGCGCGGCTATGCCGAGCTGGGTGGCAGCAGGCGCTTTCTGGCGCTGGCGCTGGCGGCCGGCGTGCCGTTCAACGGCATGTTCCTGTACGTGCTGGCGGCGCCGGTGTTTCTGGGCGAGCACCTGGGGCTGGCGCCGGACCGCTTCTTCTGGTTTTTTCTGCTGACCATCGTCGGCATCATGGGCGGGGCGTTCCTGTCGGGCCGACTGGCGGGTCGCGTGCCGCCGAAGCGCCAGGTCCACCACGGCTTCGTGATCATGGGCGTGGTGTCGCTGCTGAACCTGGCGATCAGCCTCGTTGCCGAGCCGAGCGTGTGGTGGTCGATGTGGCCGATCTCGGTCTTTTCGTTCGGCTGGGCCTTGATGGTGCCGGTGGTCACCTTGATGGTGCTCGACGAAGCCCCCGAGCGGCGCGGCATGGCGTCGTCGTTGCAGGCCTGCATCGGCAGCGCGTCCAGCGGCGTGGTGGCTGGCGTTCTGGTGCCGCTGGTGATGCATTCGCCTGTGGGCTTGGCGGTCGCGTCGATGGCGCTGATGGGCATCGGCCTGGTGGCCTGGATGTGGGTGCAAGCGAAGCTGGCCTGAGCGATTTGCCCACTGCTGTCCTCCCCGCGTACTCAGGCAGTCCATCGAGCGGACCCTCATGCGGCAGCACCTGGGCCAGGATCGGCGCCAGCGAAGTCATCGGGAACTCCGGGGCGGATCTGTTGCTGCAACAGACAGCTGTGCAATTTCACTATATGTTCAGCCATCATCGCTTTCAGACCGACGCCCTCAACCGCGCTGGCCACGCCAGCAGCATCGTCATCCTGAGCACCAGCCAAGTGGCCGCGAAAGGCGACGACGACCTCTTCCCGCTGCGTGTGCACCTGCCTGCAGACGCGGGTACCGGGCTTCGCCAGCCGACCGACTTTCTCATCGACCAGGTGCGTGCGGTCTCGAACCGTCGCCTGCTCAAACGGCTGGGCGCAGCCGATGCGGCAATGCTGGCCCGCGCCGAGCAAGCGCTGCGCTGGTTGACCGGCGCTTGAATCTGGGTTGCGCGCCATGACTCAAGCCGAGCCCCGCTCTGCCGATACCAACGCGAAGACCGCTGGGTCTCGCCTTGGAGTTGTCGTCATGCCGTCCTGCCACTTCCGCTCCACCGTCGAACCGCGCCACCGTGTGCTGCTGATCGCGCTCTGGAGCGCCTTCTCTTTAACCGGCGTGCAGGCCGCCGCGAGCCACGACGACGAACCGGCGACCAGCGCGCACGCGGTCGAACGCAAGGCGAGCGTCGCGAAGCAGGCGGTGCCCGACGGCAAGCCTGCCGCAAGTGCCCCGGCCGCCAGCGATGCCGCCGCGCCGAAGCGCTCGGCGCGCGACCCGCTGGAATTGATCCGCGAGCGACTCGCCGCCAGGCTCGGCGCGAGCAAGGTATTCGATGCCGCCAGCCCGGGCGTCGTGAAGGTCGTGTCGCAACAGCCTGCAGCGGCGGCGATGCCCGGCTCGCACACGGTGGTGGCCTCGATGTCGAACTCCGGACGGGTCGTCGGCGCCAGCGCGGCGCATGCGGCCAGGCTGGAAGCGGCGCAGCGGCGCGTGTCGGCCGCCAACCACGCCGCAAATGCGCACTGGGCATACGAAGGCGACGCCGGCCCGGCCGCCTGGGGGGCACTGAAACCCGATTTCCAGACCTGCGCGTCCGGCACGCGGCAAAGCCCGATCGACATCAGCGACGGCATCAAGGTCGAGCTCGATGCGGTGCAGTTCAGCTACCGACCGAGCAACTTCCGTGTCATCGATAACGGCCACACGGTGCAGGTCAACCTGGCGGTGGGCAACACGATCGAGGTGACCGGCAAGCGCTACGAGCTGATCCAGTTCCACTTTCACCGCCCGTCCGAAGAGCGTATCAACGGCAAGCCGTTCGACATGGTGGCGCACCTGGTGCACAAGAGCGTCGACGGCAAACTCGCCGTGATCGCGGTGCTGCTCGATCGCGGCAGCGCGCAGCCGGTGGTGCAGACCGTCTGGAACAACCTGCCGCTGGAGAAGGGCGACGAGGTGATGGCCAAGGGCCAGATCGACCTGATGGCGCTGCTGCCGACCGATAGTCGCTACTACACCTACATGGGCTCGCTGACCACGCCGCCGTGCAGCGAGGGCGTGCTGTGGATGGTGATGAAGACGCCGGTCGAGATCTCCCCCGAGCAGCTCAGTATTTTTTCGCGCCTGTACCCGATGAATGCGCGTCCGATCCAGGCCGCCAGCGGCCGGATCATCAAGGAATCGAATTGATCCCCCGATCGACTCAACTGCGTGGTCTTTCGGGCGCAGATCGTTTTGTGGCCGTGCTCTTGCTTGTTTCCAAGCCATTTGCAACCAGAAGTCGATAAGCCATGTTGACCCTGCTCATTCGAGCGATTGGACAGCTTCCCGTCGGGCGCAAGCTGCTGCTGATTTACCTGCTCGACCTGACGGCGGTCATCTACGTCTCCAGCATCCTGATCCACGAAAAGTACATCTCGATCGATTTCTCGCGCAAGGAAGTTGCGGGCAATGCCTATGTCGCCGCGGTGCGCGATGTGCTCGTGGCGCTTCCCACGCCGTTGCCGCCCCTGTC
>JANMTL010000115.1:0-5797 GCA_031390425.1 Rhizobacter sp. | reverse complement strand
ATGGCGGGCTCGACCTCGCGCCAGTCGGCATCGGCGGCTTTGATGAGGCCGTCGATCTGCTCGCGGTTCAGCGGCAGCACATAGCCGTCGGCGGCCGACGCCTTGAACAGCTTGCCGTTGAAGCGCAGCACATCTTTGGCCAGCGCGGCGCTGAAGCCGCCGCGGTCCATGTCGGTCCACAGCGCGCGCAGCATGCGTTGCAGCGTGTCGGGCTGCTCGCCGTAGCGCTTGAGCAGATCGACGAAGGCGCCTTCGCCGCTGGCGCTGCGCGGCAGCAGGCCCACGTCTTCGGCAAACATGCTGAACAGGCAGCGCGTGAGAAACGCAGCCACGAGCTGTGGTGCGTGGCCGGCCGCCTCCAGGCTGCGCGCCACTTGGGCGAGCTGCACCGCGACCTCGCGCGTGACCTTGGCGCTGGCACGCGCCGGGTCGAGCGCCATCGGGTCGATCCACAGCAGGCGCAGGCGTTCGCGAAGCGCGGCGTCGTGCAGATCGTCGAGGCGGATGCGGTGGCTGCGCGCATCGGGGAACGGTGTGTAAGTGGCGCCGCTGCGGGTGAACTCGGCGTACAGCTCGATCACATGGCCGACATCGACCGCGACGACGAACGGCGGGCGGCCTTCGGCGGCGGGCAGCGCGCGGGCGTAGCCCTCGGCCTGTGAGCGGGCGCGCAGCAGGGCGTCGTCGAAGCCTTTGGTGATGACCTTGCCGAGCCCGTTGGCCGCGATGCCGGTCTTGATGCGCTTGGCTTCGAGCACGAAGGCACCGCGCTTGTAGCAGTCGATAAAGCCGTTGGACTGGCTGCCGTCGCCGTGCGCGAAGGTGACGCGGCGCTCGAACACGTAGGCGTTGTCGCGGGTGTCTTCATGCGCCGGCTCGGGGCGCGGCACATCGAGCAGATCGCACAGACCGGTGATGAAGAGCTGGTAGTTGGCCCGCTCGGAGCCGCTGACGCCTTGCCAGCGTTCGATGAAGGCGGCAACTCGGGTCTGGTGATCCATGGGGGGATGAGGTTGGTGGGGTCGGATCAGGGTGCGATCACTTGCAGGCTGGGAAAGCAAGTTCGAAAGCGACTGGCGTCTCGCGTCAGCAAGGCCCAGCCCGCCACGGCGGCGTGCGCGCCGATGAAAAAATCGGGCAGCACCTGCGCCTTGCCGCCGCCGCGACGTCGATATTGAACAAACGCCTTGGCTGCAAGGAACAGCGCGGGGCGTGGGATGTCCTGCATCGTCAGGCCGAGTGTTTCGACCACACGATCCAGCGCTTCGAGCGTGGAAAACGACAGGGACATCTCGGCGTAGATCACCGGGTTGATGGCGAGCTCATGCACTTTGGACTGCGCCCGCAATTGCCCGATGGACCAGTCGGCCCACTGAGGATCGTTTTGCAGCACATCCACCAACACGTTGGTGTCGACCAGCAGCACGGGCGTGCGGCCTCAGTCGTTCGGGCGCAGCAACTTCATCAAGTCGTCGGTGCGCCACGCCACGTCGGCAGTGCCTCGAACGGCGTCAAAGCGGTCCTTGCGCGGAGCGCGGTTGCGTTTGGGCCGAGCCACCCCGTTCAAGACCACATCACCGTGGACATTGACGGCAAACTCGACAGCGGCTCCCGGCAGCAGTTGCAAGGCGTCGCGGATGTGTTTGGGGATGGTGATCTGGCCTTTGCTTGTCAGGTGGGTAGGCATGGCGGACCCTCGGTGTTACCAGTGAAGCGATGGTAATACACAGGTTGTCCAGGCGGAAGGCGGCTCATCGGCTGAGCGACCTCTCGCCTACCGCCGCGCCCGCTGCCGGACCTGCGCCAGCGGCCGCTTGCCCTTCAACTGGCGCTCGATGCCGTCGTTGAGCTGGCTGCGCAATTCGAGCACCGCTGGCACGTGGCCGTAAATGCCGGGGAAACGCAAATGGAGCCACAGCCACAGCGTGACAGCGCGGAGCGCCTGCTCCATGCGGTCGAGGCGGCTGTGGCCATCGACGTCCTTCAAAAACCACGGCGTACCTGCCTGGCCGGTCAGCGCGTGGCTGCTGGTCCAGCTGAGGAATTCCTGCACCTGCGTGTCGGTGCGGGTGTCGACCGGCGCTTGCGCGTAGGTGAAGCGCTCTTTCAGCGTCAGGCTGGGCGCGCAGCGGTCGAGCTGTTCGGCCAGATCGAGCATCTGGTCGAGTTCGGCGACCGCGAAATGCGCGTCGTCGAGCTTCAACTGCTCCATGAACACCGCCAGCACCTCGCGCAGTTTGGTCTTGTGCAGGCGCGACGAGATGGTGTCGATGTGCCAGCCGTTCGGGGCCACCGGCGCCTTGAAGTCGCGTGGCGCGCGCGGCGTCTTCGGCAGCAGTTCTTTGAGCAGTCGAGCGGCGTTGGGCTCGGCGTCTTTCAGCACGCCGACGAAGCCTTCTTCGTGGATGCCGAAGCGCCCGGCGCGGCCGGCGATCTGGTGCACTTCCGATTCGTTGAGCGGCCGGTCGGCGATGCCGTCGAACTTGGTCATCGTGCTGAACAGCACGCGCCGAATCGGCAGGTTCAGACCCATGCCGATCGCGTCGGTGGCAACCAGGATGTGCGATTCGCCACTGGCAAAGCGCTCGGCCTCGCGGCGGCGCACTTCGGGCGGCAGCGCGCCGTAGATCACCGACACCGGGTGGCCGTCGGCGGCAATCTGGTCGCGCAGCGTCAGCACGTCGCGGCGGCTGAACGCGACCACCGCGTCGCCGAGTTTCAGCGCCGAGGTGGCGATCGGATGCGGCAGCAGATCGACGTGCTGCTTGCGCTCGAAATGTCGCACGGTGCAACGCTCGCCGCAGAGGCCGAGCAGGTTCTCTATCGCTGGGACGGCGTAAGCCGAGCAAATGATGATGACCTCGTTGGCCGGCACCGCGACGATGGCCTGCGTCCAGGCCCAGCCGCGCGATACATCGAAGATCATTTGCGCCTCGTCGATCACCGCCACGTCGATCGGCTTGTTGGTGCCGACCATCTCGATCGTGCTGGAGACCACCCGCGCGTCGTCGGCCGGCACGTTCTCCTCGCCGGTCAGCAGCGAACACGGCACGCCGCGCCCGACCAGCCGGTCTCGGCCTTCCAACGCCAGCAGCCGCAAGGGCGCCAGGTACGCACCGTCGTGGGCTTGTGCCAGCCGCTCAAACGCCGCGTGCGTCTTGCCGCTGTTCGGCGGGCCGACGTAGAGCGTGACGCTGCGCTGCAATCGCCGCGCTTTCTCGAAGGTGTCGGGGTAGCCCTGGAACGCCAGCTCGCTGTTCAAGCCTTCGATGGTGTCGAGTTCCGCGGCGCGGTGTTCCCAGCGGTCCTGCGCGCGCATCAGCGCGGCTTTCAACTCGGGCAGCGGCTGCGGCGTCGCGCATTCGGATTGCAGGCGCGGCAGCAGCGAGTCGAGGTGATTCGGCTTGAACGCGTGGCTGCGCGCAACCAGGTCGTCGAGATGCGCCACCAACTCGGCAGCGTCCCTATACGGAGGTGGCGCGCCGAGTGCGGCCAGCAGCGCGGCCGAGTCGCCAGTGCGGTAGAACGCCCACACGCCGGCCGCATCGACCGGCACGCGAAACAGCACCGGCACCTTCCAGCCCGCCTCCGACAAGCTCAGCGCGTGGCTGATGAGGCGCGTCCACACACCGGCGTCGCGCGACACGCCCATCGCTTCGAGCGCAGCGGTGCGCTCCAGCATCAGCGCGCGCACCGCCGGGCCGTTGCCCACCGCGTCGAGGTGGGCCAGTGCGCTGTCCATCAGCTCGGGCGCGATCCAGCGGCTCGGCCGTGCGCCGGCCACCGGCTTTTGCAGCAGCACCAGGCCGAGGGTGTCGAGGTGCGTTTCGAAGCCCGCGCTGCGCTCGGCGATGAAATCTCCCGGCTTCACCACCTGTGGCAGCCGGTACGCGGCCTGGCGGATGCGCTCGAACTGCGCCTTGTCGATGTGGGACGGAACGCGCGCAGCATGGCGCGGATTGGGCAGGTTCAATGTGTCGGGCATGCGCCGCATTGTCCGGGTTGTGCTGTCAGCGGCTGTTTTCTGGCGTGCAGCGCGCAGCGACCGGCCACTACACTGGTTGGTTTTTCAAGTCAGACGCGATCGGGAGTGTGGGGATGGGGGACAGTGTGGTGGCGCGGCCGCCTGCGGTGGTGCTTCTGAGCGGCGGGCTGGATTCGTCCACCGTGCTGGCGATCGCGCGCGAACGCGGCTTCGAGCCCTGCGCGCTCAGTTTTCGTTACGGGCAGCGGCATGTGCACGAGCTGACGGCGGCCGATGCCGTCGCACGCAGCCAGGGCGTCGCCCGTCATATCACCGCGCAGATCGACCTGCGCCAGTTCGGCGGATCGGCACTCACCGCCGACATCGACGTGCCCAAGGGCCGCAGCGCCGACGACATGGCGCACGGCATCCCGATCACCTACGTGCCGGCGCGCAACACCGTCTTTTTGAGCTTTGCGCTGGCCTGGGCCGAGACGCTGGGCTCGTCGGACATCTTCATCGGCGTCAACGCGCTCGACTATTCGGGCTACCCGGACTGTCGGCCCGAGTACATCGCGGCGTTCGAGGCGATGGCCAATCTGGCGACGCAGGCCGGTGTCGAAGGCACACAGCGCTTGAAGATTCATGCGCCGCTGATCGCGCTGTCGAAGCAGCAGATCATCGGCGAGGGCGTGCGGCTCGGCGTCGATTACGCGCAGACCAGCAGTTGCTACGACCCCGCTGCCGACGGCAGACCGTGCGGCGGCTGCGATTCGTGCCTGCTGCGTGCCAAGGGATTCGCCGAAGCGGGTGTGCGCGATCCGCTGCTGGCGCGGTTCGGGATGGCCTGACGATGGGTGCTGCCACATCCACCGTGTTCTGTGCGTCGGCCGGATTCCAGGCGGCACGACGACTCGATGCACTGCCTGCCGGGCATCCGTCGGGCCGCCTGCATGGGCACGGCTTCGTCGCGAAGGTGCGGTGCGCGTTGCCGGCGCGCTGGGCCCGGTTTCAGGGTGGCGAGGTCGATCGCCTTCGCGATGAACTGCAAATCTGCGTCGGCGCGCTCGACCACCGGCTGCTCAACGATCACCTGCCGCATCCCAGCGACGAAAACCTGGCGCGCTGGGTGCGCGATCGGCTCGGTCTGCCGGGCGACGCCTGCATCGGCGTGCAGAGCACCGCGCAGCGCGGCGCCGACATCGACGAGGCCGGACGCGCGCGCCTGTGGCGGCGCTATGCGTTCCATTCGGCGCATCATTTGCCGCATGTGCCGCTGGGCCACAAGTGCGGAACGATGCATGGGCACGGGTTCGAAGCGGTCGTGCGTGCCCGGGGTGACGGCCTCGATCACGATGACCTGGATGCAGTCTGGGCACCGATTCACTTCGAACTGAACTACGGCTGCCTGAACGACCTGCCGGGCTTGGAAAACCCGACCAGCGAGCTGCTGGCGAGCTGGCTGTGGGCGCGCATCGCGCCGCAGGTGCCGGGGTTGTCGACGATCACCGTTTACGAGACCGGCACCTGCGGCGCGGAGTTCGACGGCCAGCGCCACCGCATCTGGAAGCAGATGACGCTCGACGGCGCGCTGCGGCTGAAGCGTGCGCCCGACGGCAGCGGATTGCGTCGCTTGCACGGCCACACCTACACGCTGCGGCTGCACCTGTCGGCTCCGCTCGATGAGTGGCTGGGTTGGGCGGTCGATTTCGGCGACGTGAAGGCGGCTTTCGATCCGATCTTTCAGTTGCTGGATCACCAGCCGCTGCACGAGATCGCCGACTTGGCGGATTGCGACACCGCCAGCATCGCGAGCTGGGTGCTGGAGCGGGC
>JANMTL010000027.1:0-8329 GCA_031390425.1 Rhizobacter sp. | reverse complement strand
GCCACCGGCACGCTCTTGCGACCGGCGGCCAGCACCGCTCGTGGCCAGGGCGGGGCAAGTGCCACCTCGCTGCGCCAGCTCAGGCGGCTGGTGCCCAGCAGCAAGGGCGCCAGCCTGGCCGCGCGGTTGAAGCGCAGCGGGATCGCACGAAATGGCAGTTTCAGCGCCCGGGCGATGGCCAGCAACTGCTGGTTGTCGCCGTGCCGGGTGCCCAGCAAGACCCAGATCGTGGCGGCGTTCGTCTCGTGGTCCATGGGCAGTCGTGGGGTTTCAGCGATTCGATCCCAGCCAGCTAAAGTGAAAATGAAGTTTGCATAGGGTAGTCAGGGCGACGCCGCCATCGGAAACTTGCCCCAGCGCCGGTGATGCCAGCTCCAGAACTGCGGGGACTGTCGCACCTGTTGCTCGGTCAAACCGACCAGCAGCGCGGTGTCGGCTTCCAGCGATTTGCCGGTGAGCGCGACCGCCGGCTGGATCGCAAACCGCCACACGGGCGACGCCGCCGTCATGACCAGCGGCAGCACCGGTGATCGCGACGCACGGGCCAGTTGCGCCGGGCCGGCGGGCATCGGCATGTCCTTGCCGAGAAAGCGCTGCATCAGGCCGTCCTCGGCCCGCTTCACGCCCTGATCCATCATCACGAAGACGATGCGGCCCTGCTTGAGCGCCGTCAACATCTGGCCGTAGGCGCGAATGCCGCCGTTCGCCAGGATGCCCTGGATGCCGTAGCGCTCGAGCCCGCTCTGGAAAAACCCGGCCGACATCATCCGCGCCTCGCGGTAGACGACGCTGACCGGCCAGCCGGCCTGCGTGAGCCGGATCGTCGCCAGCAGCGCATTGCCCATGTGGGTGGCCAGCAAGATCGCGCCGCGCCCGGCGTCCATCGCTGCGCGCAGATGTTCCAGGCCGTCGAGTTCGCAGCGGGCGACGAGCAGGTCCTCGTTTTGACGGCGGTCGAACATCGACATGATCTCTAGCAGCGCGCCGTTGTTCACCCGGTAGGCCTCGCGCAGCAAGGCGGGCACCGACGGATCGTCGGGACGGCGGCGCAACGCCAGCGCGATGTGGCGTTGCAGGCGGACACGCTGCTGCCAGGCCAGGCGGAACTGCAACTCGCCGAGCCAGCCGCCGACGCTGCGCGCCCGCGTGAAACCGACAGCGTGCAGCAGGGTGCTCAAGCCGAGGAACATCAGACGACGTTGCGCGCGCCGCAGTTGCAGACGCAGATCCATTCAGCCGCGCACCTGGAGGCTGCTTGCGACGTGCTGCGGGTGCAGTGTGCTGATATGCCCGTCGGCCAAGCGGTAGATGCGGTCGGCGGCCTGGATCAGCAGGTCCTGGTGCGCGACGGCCAGGATCGTCAAGCGGCCCTTGAGGTGCTTGACGGTTTCGATCACCGCCGCCTGCGCTTCCGGGTCGAGGTGGCTGGTGGCCTCGTCGAGGATCAGCAGGCGCGGCTCGTGCACCAGCGCGCGCGCGATCGCCAGCCGCTGCCGCTGTCCACCGGACAACCGTGAACCGCCTTCGCCGACGCGGGTGTGCAGCCCATCGGGCAGGGCCTCGACGAAATCGAGCGCATCGGCGGCGCGCAGCGCGGCGCGGATCTGCGCGTCGCTGAGCCCGACTTCGCCGAGCGCCACGTTGTAGGCGACCGAGTCGTCGACCATCACCGACTCTTGCGGCACGTAGCCGATCTGGCGCCGCCACTGGCGCAGGTCCAGATCGCCGAGCGACACCCCATCGACGAGGATGCGGCCGGTCGTCGGTTGCAGCAGCCCCACCACCAGGTCGAGCAGCGTGGTCTTGCCAGCACCCGAAGGCCCGACGATCACCGTCAACTGCTGGGACGGCACATCGAACGTGGCCCGCTCGACGATGGCGCGGCGCTGGCCGTGGGCAAAGCCCACGCCCTCGAAGCGGATGCCCTCGATGAGCCCGACCGCCTGCTCGCCGCCGTGCGGCTCGACCTGCGCCCGGGCTTCGTTGATGTTGTCGATCAAGGACCAGTAGGCGCTCTCGCGCACGACGATTTGCTGATACGCACGTTGCGCCTTCGACAGGTAGCTCACGGTACGAGCCAGCAGGAACAGCATCACCAGCACCGCAGCCAGCGGCATCGCCAGCACCACCAGGCTGAGAAAAAAGCCTACGCCGACCAGGATCGCCAGCAGCGGCTCCTGCAGCGCGCTCATCGCCTCTTTGCTGATCACCTGACGCCGCAGCGCGCGCCGCAGCGCCCGGGTCTGGTCGGACAGCAGCGCATCGACGTGGTTCTCGCGCGCCATCGCCTTGAGGGCCTTGGCCGCCGCCAGTTGGCCGCTCATCACCGACAGCAGCGATTTCAGCAGCACGGTCTGGTGGCGGCCGGCGAGCAGGGAACTGCGAACCAGCGTTTGCAGCGCCGCCAGCAGCACGGCGCCGGCCACGGCGGCGGCCACACCGGCTTGCCAGGAAATCGACAGTGCAATGCACAAGTAGATCAAGGCGTTGAGCATCATCGCTGCCATCTCGGCGCTGTGTTGGAAGGCTTCGGACGCCCGTTGCGCCTCGCTGGCGACCGCGTTCGACAAGCGCCCGACCGACTGGTCCAGGTAGTGGCTCCAGCGCGCCGCCAGCACCGAGCGGAGCAGCGCCAGCCGCAGATCGGTCGCGATGTTCGCGACCGTGTAGCCGACCTGCCGATTGGCCAGCAGCGACAGCACCGCCTTGAAGCCGATCAGCAGCGTCGACAGCATCAGCAGTACCGGCGTGGTGGGCTGCAGGCCGAGGAATTGGGTCACCTGCACCGCGATCTTCTCGGGCAGCGAGGGTTCATGCGCACCGGTGTTCGTGGCGAACGACAGCATCGACAGCAGCATCGACATGCCCAGCCCGTCCGTCAGGCCGGCCGCGAAAACCGCGACCAGCGCCGCCGCACTGCGCCCCGGGTAGGCGCGAACGAAGGCGCGGATCATTGGCAGCGCACGGCTGGGCGCTGGCGGAGATTTGTTTTTGGACGACCGGCTCATGCAGCCACGATGAAGCGCAGGCGCGGGCCGGCGCTGATGACGATGGGCCGGGTGGGATCGGCATCGAACGCTTCGCCGTCCAGCATGTAGTGGGCGAGGCCGCTGATCTGCACGCGCCCGCAGCGCCCGCTCAGGTAGCCGGTGGCGGCGTTCATCGCGGTCGAGAAACGCCCGGTGACGAGCCGCGGCAGCGAGCGCCAGAAGCGCGGGGCGTCGGCGCTGACCGAGGTCACGCGCACATCGCCCTGGCCGCGCGGGGCATACGGATCGAAGAGGCCACGGCGGTGCCGCAGCGTCGTTGCCAGCAGCAGCCGGACCGGGCCCTGCTGCGTGCCGCATGCACCGGCGTCGATGCGCAGCGGCGGGCAGGACAGGCCGGAGCGGCCGAACAGCCCGCGCACGGCAAGCTGCATCAGGTAGGTCAGGGTGCTCAGTTGTCCTTGGTGGTTGCGGTCGGCGCGCTGCGCGTGGCACTGGCGGATCGCGCTGTCGATCAACGCCCCGGCGAGGAAAAAGCCGTGGCGCGGCGGTGCCGGTGCTTGCTCGATGCGCAGCGCGCACCGCTCTTCGATCTCCACCTCCCCGCGCTTCTCGCGTGCGCGCAGCAGCGCTCGCTTCAAGGTCTGCAGCGCGTCGCCCGTGGCCCCCAGATCGGCCGCCGTCAGGTTGGTGCGGCCGCCAGGCAAGATCAGCAGGTCCGGTGTCCAGGCGCCCGTCGGCAGGCTGCACAGTTGATCGACGATGGCGCACACGGTGCCGTCACCGGCGAGCACCATCACCTGGCGTTGGCGTCGCGCCAGAATGGCTTTGACAGCGGCCCGCGTGGCCTGCGGCCCATCGACCACCACCACCTCGGCGCCGTGCGCGACCGCCAACGCCGTGGCCTGCGTCGCGAGACCGCGCGATGCCCGAAAGCTGCGCGGGTTGACGATCAGGCACGGCGCCGGTGCCGTCTCGGCGACCACCGCAGGTTCCGCCGCTGCCAGCCCGCAGACGCGCGCGTTCAAGGGCGACCGGTGCCCGGCAACCACGCCCGCATCGCCGACTGGCCCTGCGGTGTTTGCCGGGCCGATTGCCACAACTCGCGCACGGCGGTGAAGTAGCTGCTGCGGTTGCAGCTCCGATAGAGCGCGTCGGCCGGCAGGCCCAGCATCAGCCGCCGATGCGCCTCGCCGAGGTGGTGGTAGGGCAGCGCGGGAAACATGTGGTGCAGCGCGTGGTAGCGCAGTCCGACCGGGAACAGCGCCACCGTCAGCCACGTCTGCCCCGTGATGTTGATCGACTCCGCGACCTGCTCGGCCATCGTCATGCGCCCGCCGCCATTGACGTAGCGATGCGCTGCCAGGTTGCGCACCCAGTTCAAACCCAAGGTGAAGGCGAGCAGCAAGTAGCCCATGAAAAACTGCGAACCGCTGATCGACCCGCGCCACAGCAGCACGGCGATCAGCGCCAGATAGGCCAAGCACAGCGCCTCGACCACCCGCAGATGCGGCTCGTCGCGCTTCGGAAAGCGCTTGCGGTAGTACGGGTTGGAGACTGCCGCCGACACCCGCGTCAGCACCCATTCGCGCAGCCCGCCGTGCAACCACGACAGCGGCCCCAGCACGCCGAAGCGCACCAGCATGAACAGCGGCAGCAGCGGCGCCTGCGCGACGTACTTCAAGGTCTCGATCCGCGGCGAGGATCCGAGCGGCAGGTACTCGCCGTCGGCCGGCGTGCCGAACTGCAGGTGGTTGTGGTGCTCGATATGGTTGCGGTACAGCACCCACGGCATCAGCAACGGCACGCCCAGCAGCAGGTTCCAGGCGCGCTTGAAGCCCACCATCTGCCCGCCCGGCATGTGGACGATTTCATGGATGAAGGTACCGACGCGAAAAAACATCACGCTGGCGCCCAGAAACGCCGTGATCTGCAAGCCACTCCACGCAGGCGCCATGAAGTAGACGGCGGTCAGCGCCCAGGCGGCGGCAGAGCTCAGCAGCAAATCGGCCCAATAAACAGCGGGAGAACGACGGAACAGGTCGCCGATCAGGCCACGGGCCTGTTCCTGCCAGGCAGAGTCGCTGGCGGCGGCGGGCGATTTGCTGGGGGCAGGCGCGTCAAGTGTTGCGGTTGCGGTCACGGTCGGGCGTGAGAGAGAGCACGGTCGCGAAGGATACCCGCTGGCGGGTGGATGCAAAAACAGTGCTGCCGTTTCAGGAAGGCGATGACGCAGCTTCGCCTGCCGCTTCGGCAAACCGGTTCCCCATGACCTGCAAGCGCTGCGGGTGCAAGCAGTCGTTCGGGTCCACGGCGTAATAAGTCGATGGATTCCCGGTCTCGCCGGGCAGGCTGTGCTGCGCCAAAAAATGGAACACGTTCCTGTCCGCGCTCATTCCTCTTTCGTCTCCGCTCAGAGGAATGTTCCAGAGAAAAGCGCATTGCCAGCAAGCCAACTTGTTGAACATCAGGCAGTTCGGGTCGACGAAGCCCCCGAACGCCTGTGTAAACACACCCCGACCGGGCCCCACCGATTCCCACTCATCAACGCATACTGTTCGCTCGGTTGTGGGGTGGACAAACCAGCGCAAAGAAAACGCCCACTGACGACCCTGGATGGCGGCCAAAAGCGCTGACAGATGGGTGCTGCTCCACCAGTTGTCATCGTCCAGATAAGCCACGTACTCGGCGTTCTCCAGATGCGTCAGGGTGCAGCGCAAGACCCCTCCGTCCTTGGCCGCGTGCAGCCCGCCGTGTCGAACGCTGGTTGAGTATCCGGGGTTGAACAAACACGGCGTGACGTGTGTCGGCGGGTGGGAGAGCAGGTCGATCAGGCCGGGCATCTCGCCGACCGGCTTGTCGACCCCGATCAGCAACTGGATGCGATGAGAGTTGTCTTGGGAGTACACGGATTGGACCGCTCGAATCAGCTCTGGCCTGCCGATCGTCGGCATGATCACCGCGACATCGAATGGTTTCTGAAGGTTTGAGGTGTCTCCGAAAACAGTCCACTGAGGATTCAGCGGGTGGGCGTGATGTTGAATCATCGACGGGTTGCCTTTCAATGTTCGCATCGCGAGCTCAACGCTTTTTTTATCACGCGGTGACGCTGCGGCAGCTCCCTCAGGTCTCGATTTGCATCAAGCGCCGGCCCATGCGGATCGGCGTCCCCTCGGCGATGCCGTCGCAGATCGAGAAGCCCTTCGGCGCGAACACGATGATGGTGGAGCCGTGCTGGAACCAGCCCATCTCATCGCCTTTGCGGAGCCGGGCGTTGCAGCGCATCTCGTTCGGGCCGCGGTATTTCAGGTGCAGCAGCACGTCGAGGAAATGCAGCCGGATGCTGGCGACCAGAATCGCCGCCACCGGCACCAGCGTGATCTCGTGGCCTCCCGCCTGCAGCCGCGTTCGGATCACGGCCCGCTCGTTCTTGCAATACAGCCGCTCGACGCGCTTCAACGCGATCGGGTTGACGTTCCAGGTGTCGCCCGAGATGTAGTTGACGCGCTCGACCTGGCAGTCGTGCGGCGCGTGGAAGCGGTGGTACATGCTCGATGTCAACCGCAAGGTGGCGTAGCAGCCGTCGCGGTAGCGCTCGGCCACCGTGTCGTCCCCCAACAGATCGTGCAGCGTGTACGGAAAGCCTTTGGCCTGGACCACCGTGACGCCCTGCACGGCCCCGCAGGCGCCGACGATCGCGTCGCACGGGCTGCTCAGCACGCCGGGGTCGGTGTCAATGGGTCGCGCGCCGGGCTTCAACTCGCGGATGAAGCAGTCGTGCAGGCTGCTGAATGTGCTCTTGCGCGCCTCGCTCAGGTCGAGGTCGGAGAACGCCTTCCAGATCGCGATCGACGCACGCGTGACCCACGGAATCTCGATCTTGCTGAACCAGCCGATGAAGTGCGTCAGCGCGATGCGCGGCACGCGGTTGGTCAGCAAGAAGTTCAGGTCCTCCTGCTGGAACAGACGGTCGCGCAAAGAGGCGGCTTTAGGGGCAGTGGTTTTCATGGGGGTGTCACGCGGTTGGGGTATCTATCGGGGGTCGCAACTTCTGACTGACCATGAACGAGACCCTGTGGATCTATGCGTTGGGCGCTGTGTTGCTGACCCCCTGGCTGCCTGCGGCCAAACGCAGGCTGGAACTCTCTCGCGCGAAACACCGCTCGCTGGCCGGCCATTCGCGCATGGCCAAGCGGGTGGCCAAGCTGGTGCCCTTCTATGCCTACGGCGACGACCGCTTTTTCAGCTCCGACGGCGCGCCGACGGACGTCGCCGAGCGCCGTCGTGCCGCGTTGCTGCGCCTGGGCCAGACGCTGCAAGCGCGCGCGCCGAAGTCGATTGCGCTGACCGCAGAGACGGCCGTCGGCGTGTCCGACATGCAGTTCACCAGCGCCTACCGCGTGCCCTACCAGTACGCGGGTCTGCTGCGCGAGCACGTAAAGACCGGCAGCTTCGTGCAGTCGGCTTCGGGCGTGACGGTCACCGACCTCGACGGCAACACCTACTACGACCTGACCGGCTCGTACGGCGTCAACGTGTTCGGTGTCGACTTCTACAAGCAGTGCATGGCCGAGGGCAGCGCGCGCGTGCAGGAGTTGGGGCTGGTGCTCGGCGCGTATCACCCGTGCGTGGCGTCCAACGTGAAGCGCTTGCGCGAAATTTCGGGCCTCGACGAGGTGTCGTTCCACATGTCCGGCACCGAAGCGGTGATGCAGGCGGTGCGGCTGGCGCGGTACCACACGGGCCGGTCGCATCTGGTTCGCTTTTGCGGCGCATACCACGGCTGGTGGGAAGACGTGCAGCCCGGCATCGGCAACCCGTCGCCACCGAACCGAACCTACACGCTCGCCGACATGGCCGAGCGTTCGATCAAGGTCTTGCGCGGCCGCAAGGACATCGCCTGCGTGCTGGTCAACCCTTTGCAGGCGCTGCACCCGAACAAGGGTGCGCCGGGCGATTCGTCGCTGCTCGACAGCGGCCGCAGCGCGCATTTCAATCGCGAGGCCTACACGCGCTGGCTGCAGCAGTTGCGCGAGGTCTGCACCGAGCGCGGCATCGTGCTGATCTTCGACGAGGTCTTCGTCGGTTTCCGTTTGGCGCCAGGGGGAGCGCAGGAATACTTCGGCGTGGAGGCCGACATGGTCACCTACGGCAAGACGCTCGGCGGCGGCTTCCCGGTCGGCGTGGTGTGCGGTCGCAAAGATCTGATGAAGCGCTACCGCGACGACAGGCCCGCCGACATCTGCTTCGCGCGCGGCACCTTCAATTCGCATCCGTACGTGATGGGCGCGATGCAGGTGTTTCTGGAAAAAATCCAGACGCCCGAAGTGCAGGCGCTCTAT
>JANMTL010000023.1:0-33080 GCA_031390425.1 Rhizobacter sp. | reverse complement strand
CTTGATGCTGTCCCAGTTTTCCTTGTTGATGACGAACCCCGCCGCCAACTCCTTGGCGTGCGCCGAGGTCGCGCCCAGACCGGTCGCCAGCGCTACCGCGCCTCCCAGACCGCCTTGCAGTACGCTGCGGCGATCAACACCGTTGTTATCAAATGTCATATTAAATACTCCTTGAATCAGAATTGACGGGTTACACGCAAAGCCAACTGGCTCGCACCAGTAAACCAACCGAACAGCTGATTTTCCTTACTACCGCCAAACTGCTGGCGGCTGGTCTTGCCGTCGTCCCAGAAAATATCGGCCTCAAGCTTGGCCAACCACTTGTCACCAAACGTCATCGAAACGCTAGGAATCGCGAAACCGCCGCCGTTGCCAAGATCGAAACCGATCGCGAAGCCAGGGTTGATCTCGTCATTTCGGTAGTTGAGTACCGTGAAGGCCGTCAGGATGGTGTTGTGCTCCTTGAGTGGCGATGTCATAAAGAACAGCCGAGCCAAATCGTCGCTCTTCTTGAAGCCCAACACCTGGGTGTTGAAAATCTGGATCGAAGAGAATGACGGACGCGTCGTACCAAGAATATTCTCAAACTTAAGATTCTTGTCAATACGCAACATGGTGGTCAGCGTGTCTTTGTACTTAACGCCATCCAAACCGATGCCGGTCTTCCCAGGCGTTGCACCAAGCGCGCCGGTGCCAAAGTTGTAAGGCTGATCTGCCGTGAAGGCCATTTCAGCGCTCAGAACCGCATCAAGCGTCTCGCTGTACGCGCTGGCAGTAACGCCAACCACATCGATTTCAGGGTGAATCAGATCCGTGAACAAACCAGTGACCGGCTTGCCGTTGATCTGCGTTGAATTCGGCAGTGTCGCCTTGTTTGGATTGACAACCGGATCCGCCGAGTGAGCCTTCAAGTACGCGATCGAGTAGTTGACACCGTAAGCCTCACCCTGCCAACGAATACCGTAGGTCGGCTTGTCCGTATCCGGGTTGTCGCAGTTCAGATTATTCGCATTCTTACCCGAGCCCGCAACAGGTCCCAGCGCATCGAAGCCACGGTAAGGGGCGACAAACCAGCGACCACCCCGGAAGTCGTAAGTGTTACCGATATCCGTACAACGATCCCACCCCGGGCGGATATAAGCAGCGATCAAACCATTGGCCTCAGGAATACGAATCTTCGTAGACAACAAAATAAGGGGCTTGCGCCACTCTTCATTCTCGCCTTCAAAGAAAAGACGCCAGCTCAGATCATATCCGTGAACCAGATCCATGGCGTGGAAGAAGTCGGACTCGCCCCACACCAATTGCTGACGACCGAATTTGACTGTCGTGCGATCACCAATCGGTGCCTCAAGCCAAAACTCACGGAAGTCAAAATTATTGTAATTCTCGGTGATGCTCTTCCCGCCGTTCGTCGGAACGCCACCATTACCGTTCAGTCCATTGGAAACTGAGCGAAGCTTTTCAAGGTCTTCAAGATAATTCGTCTTGTATTCCTTATCCAGCCTAGCAATCAGCTTACCCTTCAAACCACCCATGGAGGCGTCGGCATCAAGAAGCACCGAGCCACGCACCATAGACAACTGACCACGACCGTCAGCCTTGCCGTTGTTGCCAGGGAGCGCCCGGAGCTCTTGCGTATCTTCCAAATTCATCGAGATCCAGGCACGTGCGTAACCGGACAGAGCAAACTTGAAGTCGCTTGCACCAGCCGCTACAGCACCTTCCTCGGCGGCATGTGCAGCAGACAAACCCATCACGCCCAACGCCGCAGCAACTGCAAGACTAGGAACTGCTCGCTTGAAGCACTTATCTTTTTTCATGTCTCCATTCCTTCCGTTTTTTTCACCACACATGAACCGTCAGAAAACGAACAGCAATATCAGTTGACACCGCTGACCGAAGACGGCAACCCTCACACAACCAAAGCCGAATCGTCAGCGCGCTCTATTGGATGACTCTTACTACCCACGATGAACGCTGGCCGGAATACATAAACAATCGCCGGCATGATAAACAATGAACTGAACGCAGAGATAAACAGCCACAGCGCAATAAGCAATCCCATATCAGCCTGAAGCCTAACGGATGAAAAACTCCACAGGCCGACGCTGGTAATCAAAGTTAGCGCGGTAATCAGGACACCACGACCAGCACTGCGCAGGGCCTTGAGGATGGCGGCCTCGACGTTTGAAGAATGGTGTAATTCCTCTCGAATTCCGTCAACGATGTAGAACGTGTAATCAACACCAAGTCCAATTCCCAACGCGACTACGGGCAAGGTATTAATGTTCATACCAATACCCGCCCATGCCATGTAGCTGAATGTGATGGTGTTAGATAACATCACAGGAATCATGAAGAACACACCGGCAACTGTCGAGCGATACGTGACGGTGCAACAGACCACAAGGACCAGCAAGGCCAACGCAATTGCCTCAATCTGGCCAGCCAGGATCACTTCATTGACAGCAGCCAACACGCCGACCAATCCGCCAGCAAGCAAGTAATCACCATTCTTAATCGGATTCAGATTCACATAATCTTGCACTCGAGCAATTGCAGTTCTGATGGTTTCCCCTTGGTGGTCGCGAAAAAACAACGTCACGGCCCCATTTTTGGCGTCCGCATCCTGATAACGATCCATGTCGCCTGGGTCAGAACCCGCAACAAACATATAGGTCAACTCTGCATTCTCGTTAGGGTCATTACCAAGTTCCGCGTACATCGGGTTGCCCTCACGAAGAGCGCGACGAACCTGCGGCAAAATATCTGCCACAGAGATACTGCCGCCCACTTCAGGTTGGGACTCCATGTAGCGCTGGAAGTTGGTCATGCTCTGCAGAACTTCCGGCTCGCGCAATGATCCCTTGTTCTTTCCTGCAATAACGACAAACATTCGGTCAGAGCCTTGGAACTGTCGGTTTATGTCCGTAGCATCGGTGTTGTAGGACGAATCCGGCCAAAGAATAGGTGAGCCTGGGTTTGCATCACCAACCTTCAGGTTAAAGGCATACCAACCGGACGCGACAAAAACTATGAGTGAAAGTGCGAGTACGGCATAACGCAATTTCGTCGTCACCACACTTGCGCACAAACTCAATATTGCCTCAAGAACTGGACGAATATTGATAGGGTGCACAAAGTGAACTCTTGGCTTTACCCAAGATAACATAACCGGAGTCATAATTAGAGCGCTGATAATAATGGAAAAAATCCATACGGTACCAATATAAGATATTTTTTCCAACATCGGTATCGGCGTTAAAGCAACAACCAACACACAGCCTGCATCCGCCACGATAGCAAGCATACTTGGCTTAAAAAGATTCTTGGCGCTGGCTATTGCTGCTACTGTCGAGCTGGTCACTCCACCGGCGATCTCGTCGTCGTAACGAGATATCAGCTGAACCGAATTTGAAATGGCCTGAGCGGTGATAAGAAATGCCACCACAATTACCAATGGATCAAGGTGAAACCCCATCAATCGGGCTGCGCCCAGCGCCCAGATTGCACTGATACTGCCAGCGAGCAAAGGCAATAACGTTCCGTGCCAGGTACGCGTAATGATCAAAAGAATAATGACCAAAGACGCGATAGCTCCAAAAAATATCTTGATGGTCTCGTCGAGATAAAAATTTACCCAACCGTACAACACCGGCTCACCAACGACCCGAACTCTGACACCCTCCCCCGTGGCGTCTTTTACTTGCGCCATGATCTCGTTAAAAGCTTTACTGTAATCAATTTCACCGTCTCTGAAGTCGGCGGTAATCAACGTGGCTTTCAAATCAAGCGAAACGTACGGGCCATATACCAAAGTGTTATTTAAAACTGCCGCCTTCAGTTTTGCCATCTCGGCCGCGTCTTTCGGCAACTCAGGCCACATGATAGGCCGAGTTTCAACACCCTCCGTAGACGCACGAACCTCTTTAATTTTCTTGGATGCAATAGAAATAATTTGATACGTGTCAATACCGTTGACCTGTTGCAGACCAACCGTTAGCTTCTGGACTCTAGACAGTACCTTCTCATTGAATATATCGCCCTGCTCCGTCTCCACCATGATGGTGACAAGATTTGAACCGCCGAAAGTCGATTTAAATTTTTGATTTACGGCAACATAGGGATGATTTTTCGGCAAAAGGTCGCTAAAAACTGTTTTCACCTCTACCTTGCTGGCCAAGAAACCCATTATTGCCGTCAGTAGCGCAACGATAATAACAACCAGTTTTCTGTTCTTGATAAACAACTCGAACGTGTGTTCGACTCTGCTGAAAGTAGTGTTTTTCACCTGTCTCTCCGAAGAATACTATCGACCAACGATGGACAACTTGCCATCTTCCAATATGGCAAGGTTCGCACCGGCGACGTAATAGCGGGAGCCGCCCTTCGCTATCTGCGTGCGCCAGGCGATGTCTCCTTCGGAGATTCGGCCAACCTTCCATGTCGCAACGTCTGCCTCGGCGGTGATCATGACGCCCTTATCGCCTACGACGACCCAACGGTTTTCATCCCACTGAACATCAAACAAATGCTCACGCGTCAAGTCGGGTACGAGGTTCCAGGTGACCCCTCCATCTGTGGTTGTCATCAACGTACCGGCCAGACCGACGGCAACACCTTCGGTATCAGATCGGAAAGCAATGGCCATCAGGCTGACCTTATTCTCACTCGGAACTTCCGCCCAACTCGCACCGCCATCGATGCTCTTCAACATGGAGCCGAATTCACCGACCAAAAAACCGGTCTGTCCTTGGAAAGACACGGCGTTGAGCGCACTGTCCTTTTCAGGCAGCACCCGAGTGAACGTCGCGCCTTTGTCGTCTGAGCGAAAGACGCCACCGAATTCGCCAACCGCCCAGGCGGTGTTACCGAATATTTTTACGCGCAAAAGCTTGTTCGGATTGTCGGACTTGGGGACGACAGACGGCTTCCAGTTTGCACCGCCATCCGAAGTGTGAAAGGCTAAGCCGCGATTACCGACGACCACAGCGCTTTGCGCATCCCAGGCCGCAATGCCTTGCAAATTCTCAATGGTCGCCGTCTTTTGACGAAGCCAAGACTTGCCGCCATCCTCGCTGCGAATCACTTTACCGCCGGTACCGACCGCCCAAGCGATTTGATCGGTTGGCGCGATGATGCTGTAGAAGTTGTCACGCCGTTCGACAGCTTTGGGTTCAACCTTGTTGATAACTGCAACGCCTTTGACGAAAAAGCCTGCATACAAGAGTCCGCCAATGATCGCGATTGGAAGCAATGAAGTTATTACATTTAGCAGCTTTGCAAAGCCACCTTCCTCTTTCTCTGCCTGTTCAACCACCGTCAGTCTCCTTCGTGCGCCGCTTTTAAGTTACAGCTTGCGTCACTTTTTATGAATAAGCGAAAAATCAAAAAACAACCTACCCACAAGCCACAACACCTGAGGAAAGGCTATTAATGTATTGATTACAAAGCATGCAAGCCGTGCAATAAAGTGGCCGCACAAGAAAATCCCCTCATTCTTGCGAATGAGGGGTTAGACCAGCCCTATCAGGCTGCTTTTTCAGGCAATGGAAGACCCACCCATTCCTTGTAGAAGGTCTCAATATCCGGCTCGAAATCATGAATCACCGGGTACCAAGGGGTCGGAGCTTCTACATCATGCAACGTACCGCAGCTCGGGCAGAAATATTCGCGATAAACCTGCCAGTTGGTGTCAGGGTGCATGAACTTTGGATAGATCTCCGCCATCGCTGCCGGGGTATCCCGAACGTAAATATTGGCAAACAACTTCCAATTTTCCTTGTAGCCACAGAACTCGTGACCACAATCGCACTTGACGATCCACTGCTTCGTTTTGACAGATTGCACGATGTACATGTGCGGTGACAGCGGAAGCACTATCTTGTCCGGAAAGGTAACTTTCTTTTGCAACGTCGTGAGATATTGCGAAAAACGTGCTCCGTCTTTCGGCATCGAGAGCATGCGGAAAGTCGTGTCCCAGTCGAGGGTACCCTCGACCAAGTGCGTGACTTGTTCCTGTGTATAAGATGACATTTATATCTCCAGTATTACTTGTTCGTTCAGTTACGGATGACTATCACTCTTCAACCTGAACGACGGTGCGGACGTCAGGCATCAAGGAAAGATCCATACGGAACTTAGAACCATAAGACGGAACGCCCAGTTCCGTCTCAGGCAAGTCCCAATCGGCTGGGAGGTTCCAGAACGACTTGAAGTGCTTGGTGAACTTTTCAGACAAGCCCATGCTGGTCGAGAACATGTGACGAACAGCTTGCGAAGCCTGCTTGTTGATGATGCGACTGCGTTCACCCTTCATCCACTCCTTCGTTGGCGTGGACTTGGCGATGCGCTCGAGCTTGATCTCAGCGCGACGAGCTTTGGTCTTGGCGACGTCAACTGTCCACACACCCTTGGCATCTTGCGAAATCACCGCACCGTATACGCCCTTGGCGAACTCGGGCAACAGGAACTTCTCGTTCAGGTCCTTCGCAATGGCCTTGGTGTCGCGATCCAGAGGATCCCCGAAGCCTGGGCCACCACGGAGATAGTTCAGGTACAGATCGTGATTCGCATAGCAATCCTCGGTGGTCATGCACTGCTGATCACGCTTGATCACAGCACCTGCGTCGAGGTGATGCTCGTAGTCCGGACGACCTGGATCCAAGTCAGCGCCGAAAGGCAGAGTTTCACCGGCAGCGATACGACGCTCAAGACCCGTCTTGTGAGCCTCGAAGCGATAACCCGTTGCCGATGGATAACCGCCCATCAGACCCCAGTCGCTGTTCATGTAGCCGTTGCCCATGAAGAACATCGACCAGTCCTGCGAGTTCCAAACCATCCGCAGCGTCTCAAAACCACAGCCGCCACGATACTTCCCGTAGCCGCCCGAATTGGCCTTGACGTTGCGACCCATGTACAGCAGTGGCTCCGCCATTTCCCAGATTTCGATGTCACCCATGTCGCCTTCTGGATTCCAGATGGCAGCAGCGTGGTTGAGGCCGTCCTTGATCGCACAAGCACCGGTTCCGCAAGACGAGGCTTCAAAACTGTTGACAGCGTGGATCTCGCCGTCCTGGTTGATACCACCGCCCTGAAGCCAGTTCGAAGTGTTGGCGTTGCCAGCGTTGACTTCTTCCAAGTAACCACGGCTGAAATAGCCTTGGCTCAAACCGCGCCACAGTGCCGACCAGCCGGACACCAGGAAGTGCCATGCATAAGCGTGACCCGTTCGACGATCATCAGGATTGCACCACGTGCCCTTCGGCAGGTGCATTTCGGTGGCGAAATACGCGCCGTCATTGATACGCTGCGTTGGAACCAGCGTCTGGCACATCATCACCCAAATGCCGCTGGTGAAAGCAACATGGTGGGCGTTGAAGGTGTGCCAGCCCCAACGGCTTGCGCCTTCGAAGTCGAGACGCCACTTGCCGTCGGCCTTGATGGTCATCTCGACCGGCGAGTGCAAGATGCTGTCCAGCTTGGCGAACTGCGAAGAAACGCCGACGTCTGGATGGTTGTAAGGCACGTCGACAAACGCAACCTTGCGGTAGATGCCAGGCAGCGTCATCGCCTTGATGCGCATCATCAGACCTTGACGGCCTTCTTCGATCACTTCATAAATGAAGCTCTCGTAGTCCTCGATGCCGTCTGCAGCGATGATTTCGTGAACCAGTTCACGAATCATATGGCAACCGGCGATACGGGTCTTCTCGTCGAGAATCCAGTACTTCGGTGTGCGAACCGAACGCTGGCTTTCATGCAACCAATCACGCAGTGGGGTGTCGTTGATACCGGTCTTGCGGCAGGTGATCATGTAGCCGTCGCCAAACCGCGAAGTTTGACCGGTGGACATCGAGCCTGGGGTTACTGCGCCGGTGTCGATCACGTGCGTCACGCCGCCGACCCAACCAATCAGACGCTCTTCGTGGAAGACCGGAACGATGGTTTGGATGTCGCAAGGGTGCACGTTGCCGATGGAGCAATCGTTGTTGGTGAACATGTCACCGTCAGCGATGCCTGGGTTGGATTCCCAGTTGTTCTCGCACATGTACTTGATCGCAGCGCCCATCGTTCCGCAGTGGATGATGATGCCGGTCGAGGTCAGCACGCAGTCGCCAGTGGCGGTGTACAGCGTGAAACACAGTTCGCCTTCTTGCTCGACGATTGGGCTGGCGGCAATCTTCTTGGCCGTTTCACGGGCGTGAACCAGACCACCGCGAATCTTCGAGAAAAGCTTCTCGTAGCCGATCGGGTCCCGGTCGCGCAGCGCCAATTTGGTCAGACCGTTGTAATGGCCGGTGTCTTTCGTGCGGGCAAGAATGCCGTCACGGAATTGCTTCAGCGATTGACCATTTTTCAGCAAGTCGGCAAAGCCGACTTCTTTGTTTGTCATCATGTTCATGGATGTTGCTCCTTACTTGATTTCAATGAGGTGGAACAGGCGATGCTTGTCGATGGTGGTTTCGAAACCATCGGGCACCACGAACGTAGTAGCGTCAGATTCGATAATGGCCGGGCCCTTGATGTGATTGCCCGACTTGAGTGCTTCCATCTTGTAGATGACGGCGTCAACCCACTTCTTCTTGCGATAGAAAGGTCGGGTTCCGAGACGTGCATCCGCTGGAGGAGTTGGACCTTCGTCCTTGTCTTCAGGAAGAACCGGCTTCTGGGTCACAACGGTGCCACGCATGATAGCGCCGGTGATCGAGTATCCCAGCTCCGGCGAGCGAGCCGAATTGGCGTAAACGCGACCGTAGGTGTTCTCGAAAGCATCAATGATCTTGTGCCAGTCGGCTGCCGTGGCGGCCTTGGGCACTGGCGAGATGATTTCGAGGTCGTTCAACTGACCCATGTATTGCATCTTGTAGCCAGGGATCAGCAACACGTCTTTTTCGGTGAAGCCGTTGATCACGAACTCTTCGATCACCTTGGCAGCCAGCGTTTCCCAAGCGGCCTGCAGGGTCACGCATGCATTGACTTTTTGAGCGTCTGGTGCGTGCTGAGCAACGCCCAAGTCCACCGATTTGTCATAGCGGTACTCGAAGTCGGCGCATGCGCAACCAAACGCAGAGAAGCCTGCTGCCCAGGCAGGAACAATCACGTCCTTGAAGCCCACGCCTGAGGTGTAGCCGTAGGTGTGAACCGGACCGGCGCCGCCATAAGAGAAGCAGACGAACTCGGTTGCGTTGTAGCCGCGGGCGCTGATGTTGGCGCGAAGGTATTCGCTCAACGTCAAGTCCAACAACTCAATCACGCCAGCAGCCGCGTCTTCAACCGACAGGCCCAGTGGATCGGCCACTTGTGCCTTGATGTGATCACGAGCACGTTGCACGTCGAGCTTGATGGCACCGCCGAGGAAGTTGTGCGGGTTGAGGTAACCCAGCACCACGTGGCAGTCGGAAACCGAAACAGTGTCCAGGCCGCTTTCAGGCCAGCAGGTGCCGACGCGGTAGCCAGCACTGTCAGGGCCCAGCTTTACCGACTTGCTGTACGGATCAATGCGCACGAAGCTGCCTGCACCGGCACCGATGGAGTCCATGGCGACCAATGGCAGCGACAGCACCAGACGGGCCATGTCCGGGTCAGACTTGATCGCGAAGTTGCCTTTGGTGATCAGCGCCACGTCGAAGCTGGTTCCGCCGATGTCCGAGCAAGCGATGTTTTCATCGCCGAGGGCTTCGCCCAACAGCTTTGAGCCGATCACGCCTCCGATCGGGCCGGACACGATCGTGCGGGCCAGTTCCTTGGCTTTCCAGGAAATGGTGCCGCCGTGCGTTGCCATCACGCGCAGGTCGAACTTGGCGCCGTGCTTCTTCAAGCGCTCGCTCACCAGCTTGAGCGTGGCACGCGACGGTTCTGCGCCATAGGCTTCCAGAATCGTCGTGTTCATCCGGTGGCTTTCCTTGCGCGATGGGTAGTAATCCACCGAAGCAAACACTGGAATATCGACGCCGAGTTTCTTCAGCTCTTCCTTGACGATGTCACGAGCGCGTTGTTCGCTGGTGCCATTCTTGTGCGATTGCAACAAGCAAATGACGATAGCCTTGGAGCCAGCATCAACCAGCTCCTTGGTTGCCTTGCGAACTTCTTCTTCGCGCAGAGGAATGACGACCTTGCCTTGCACGTCGGTGCGCTCGGCAACGCCACGGGTGCGCGAAATCGGCACGAGCGGCTCGTCATAACGGTGGGTGTTCAGGTGGATGCGGTCCTCCAGCGCGTAGCCGAGGTAGCTTTGCAGCGCGCGGCCCATCGAGTGAACCTGCTCGAATCCACGATTGCACATCAGGCCGACGTCCAGGCCCTTGCGTTGCAACACGCGGTTCAACATGGCGGTACCGGAGTACACGCAGGTCACAAGCTCGGGGTAGACATCGTCGACCTTGCGGCCCCAGTGCGCCAAGGCGTCAACTGAAGAGTTGTAGATCGCCAGGGACTCGTCCGCAGGGTTGCTTTGAGCCTTACCGACCACGAACCGGCCATCGGCACGGACAAAGAAGGTATCGGTCATGGTGCCGCCGGCGTCAATGCCCAGCACCTGGACCGACGAATTTTCAGTCGCCATCTTTACGTCTCCATTAAAAAATCAATCTGGTCTTGGTCACCGACCCGTCTGGGTCGGAATTTACTGATCGATCCACCCGCGATCGAACAGCGAGCAATTCGCAAGGTCGGTGCCAGCATCAAACCCGACTTCGTAACGCATTCAACCTATTGTTTTATAAAGTTATTTATAAACACCTAGGGTGTACCCGGACACCATTTGGCACGTTTCAACGGATGGAATTCGGACGCCGCAGAGTGGCTTGTCCGTGTTCCGGTCGGCCGAGGATCCCCCCTCAAAAACGGGGGAAGACCGCTCGTTTCATCGTAAACACTGAGCGAGTCGGGATTGACTTCCGACCACAGCGTCTCTTGACTCGGCCCAGGGCTCGCATCGGATTGCCCTGCGCCCGACGGCAACGTACCGCCTACGGGTAAACCTGTATCTGAGCGCTCAGTCATTCGACGTGTTTCGACGTCCCCAACGCATCCCTAACCTTTGGAGGTCAGACGGTCTCAGCGTTGAGCCGCCTCGACCCATTCCGATCAATCAAACTCTAAGGGGAGAGAGATGCGCGCGAAGCAAGCAAGAAAAAGGCTGCTGATGGCAGCGGCCGTCGCAGCGACTGCATTGAATGCGCAAGCCGGCGCCACGATCAATTTCGGCGAGGACAAGTCGGTCAGCGTCGGCCTCGGCATGCGCTACAGCTTCACCAGCGCAGAAGACGCGGCGCCCAACGGCAAGGATCGCTCGACCGATTTCAATCTGGACAGCGCCCGCCTGTACTTTGGCGCTTCGCTGAACAAGTACATCAAGGGCATGTTCAACACCGAGTGGGATGGCGACCAGATGCGGGTGCTGGATGTCGCAGGCCAAATTGCGATTTCGCCAGAACTCAACATCTGGGGCGGGCGGCTGTTGTCGCCCAGCGACCGCGCCAACATGGCCGGGGCGTATTACTCGATGGGCGGCGGCTACTGGCCCGGCGTGGCGTCACGCTATGGCTTCAACGGCGGCATCTTTCGGGGCCGTGACGATGGCGTGGTGGTCTGGGGTCATGTGGCTGATGGCAAGCTGGGCTACTCGTTCGGTGCGTTCGAAGGCCGCACTTTCGGGATCGGGTCACTGACCCAGTCTCAGGCCAAGAACGCAGGCGTCAAGTCGTCCGACTCGCTTATGTACGCCGCGCGGCTGCAGTACGACTTCTGGGACGCCGAGCCCGGCTACTACGGCACCGGCAACTACCTGGGCGCCAAGGACATTCTGGCCGTCGGATTGGCCGGTCGATACCAGAAGAACGGCGTGCTGGTCGTCGGCGGCAAGGGCGACTACGCCTCCTACAACATCGATTTTCTGTTCGAGAAGCGTTTCAAGGGCTCCGGCGGCGTCGCCTTCGAAGCAGCTTATTACGACTACGACACCGACGACGTGCTGAATTCAGAACAGGGTGATGCCTATTCCTTGGGCTTGTCGTACATCTTTGAGCAAAACGTCGGTTGGGGCCGGGTTCAGCCGTTCACGCACTGGCAAGAGTTCGACGCCGACAACAACATCAAGACGAAGCAGTTCGATCTCGGGGTCAACTACGTCATCGATGGCTACAACGCGCAGGTCAGTGCTTACTACTCGAAGACAAAGGTCACGGGTGGCTCAAGTCTGGACAAGTTCGTCGCGGCCGTTCACCCCACCACCGGAAACGCGATCAGGTGGTCCATGTCGAGGCGGATGCCGATGGCTTCGCCGATGCGGTGGTTGTGGTGCGACGGCACCATCGACAGCACGCGGGTGCCGCTGGGGAGTTCGAGCGTGTACAAAATCTGCGCGCCTCTGAACGCCTTGTGCCGCACGATGCCCTGGGTTGGGCTGGTGTCGTCGTGCACCACGTCGTCGGGGCGCAGCAGCACGTCGACCTCGCTGCCGACGCGGCAGGCGGTGCCGTCGGGCGCATAGCGGATGGTGTCGACCGCCGACACCGCGCCGATCTCGATCGCGAGCTGCCGCTCGGCCACCACCGTACCGCGCACGAACACGCCCTGGCCGATGAAGTCGGCGACGAAGCGGCTGGCCGGACGGTGGTACAAGTTGTAGGCGCTGTCGATCTGCTGAATGCGGCCTTCGTACATCACCGCCACCTCGTCGGCCATCGCGAACGCCTCGTTCTGGTCGTGGGTGACGAACACCGCCGTGGTGTGCGTGGCCTTCAAGATCTCGCGCACTTCGGCGGCAAGCTGTTCGCGCAGATCGACATCGAGGTTCGAGAACGGCTCGTCCATCAGCAACAAGCGCGGCTGCGGCGCCAGCGCGCGGGCCAGCGCCACGCGCTGCTGCTGGCCGCCGGACAACTCGTGCGGATAGCGGTGCGCTTTCGAGCGCAGGCCGACCATGTCGAGCAGGCGATCGACGCGCGCGTTGTCGTCGGCACTGCTGTGCGTGCCGAACGCCACGTTGCGCTCCACGGTGAGATGCGGAAACAGCGCGTAATCCTGGAACACCATGCCGATGCGGCGCTGCTCCGGTGGCAGATGCCGACCCGGCCCACTGACCACCTCGCCCGCGATGCGGATCTCGCCCCCGGCCAGCGGCTCGAAGCCGCCGATGCAGCGCAGCACCGTGGTCTTGCCGCAGCCCGAGGGCCCCAGCAGGCAGCAGATGCGGCCGGCCGGTAACGCGAGATTCAGCCCGTCCACCGTAGCGCGTTCACCATAGAGGTGCCGCACGGCGTTCAGGCTGAGGACAGGAACGGCGTTGGAGGACATGGGGGGAGGTGGGGCAGCAGCAGAGATGGACGGGGCCGCTGACATGGGTAGTACCGATGAGCCGACGACGACCCCCCAGTCGTACACTGCCTGCGAATCAATCGCGTTTGCGCTACGCAGTCGAATGATATCTGCCGCATGACCCTCGCCCTGCCCGCCACCCCTGCCACCCTCGCGGTGCCCGATGCCACGCCGCGTCGGCCGCGCATGGGTTGGCTCAGCGTGGCAGCGCTGGTGGTGGCGCTGTTTGTGGCGCTGCCAATCGTCTCGGTCGGCACCAATGTGTTCTCACCCGGCACGGGAGGCACGTGGGCACACCTGGCTTCGACGGTGCTGCCCGACTACATCGCGACCACGCTGTGGCTGTGCCTGGGTGTCGGCAGCGCATCGGCGCTGATCGGCGTCGGCACCGCGTGGCTGGTCACGCATTTCGACTTTCCGCTGCGCCGCACCTTCGAATGGGCGCTGGTGCTGCCGCTCGCGATGCCGGCCTATGTGATGGCCTACGCCTACACCGACCTGCTGCAGTTCGCCGGCCCGGTGCAAAGTGGGCTCCGTGCGTCGATGGGCTGGACCCGCGCCGACTACTGGTTTCCCGATGTGCGCACGCTGGGCGGCGCGGTGGTGATGTTCGCCTTCGTGCTGTATCCGTATGTGTTCATGCTGGCGCGCTCGGCGTTCATGGAGCGCGGCGGCGCGGTCGTCGAGGCCGGCCGTTCGCTCGGGCTGTCGCCGTGGCGCAGCTTCCTGCGGGTCTCGCTGCCGATGGCGCGGCCGGCCATCGCTGCGGGCATGGCGCTGGCGCTGATGGAAACGCTGGCCGATTACGGCACGGTGTCGTACTTCGCGGTGCAGACCTTCACCACCGGCATCTACCGCGCCTGGTTCTCGCTCGGCGACCGGGTGGCGGCGGCGCAGTTGGCGATGTGCCTGCTCGGCTTCGTCGTCATGCTGCTGGCGCTGGAGCGGCAGTCGCGCGGCGCGGCGCGCTTTCACGGCAGCGGGCTGCGCCGCCACCCAGCACGCGGCGAATCGCTGACCGGCCGGCACGCTGCGGTCGCTATCGCGGCCTGCGGGCTGCCGATCGTCATCGGCTTCTTGTTGCCCGGCGGCGTGCTGCTGCACATGGCGCTGACCGAAGGCGATGCGCAGTTCGGCATGCGCTTTTTAACGCTCGCACGCAACAGCGTCGTCGTGTCTGGCCTGACCGCCGTGCTGGCGGTGGCGCTGGCGCTGCTGGTGGCGTATGCCCGGCGGCTCGAGCCGCGCCCGCTGACCCGTGCGGCGCACTGGGCGGTCGGGCTGGGCTATGCGCTGCCGGGCTCGGTGATCGCGGTAGGCGTGCTGATCCCGTTGGCGCGCTTCGACAACGCGCTGGCGCAGGCGCTGCAATCGGCCTTCGGCTGGCACAGCGGCCTGCTGTTCACCGGCACCATCGCCGCGCTGGTGTTCGCCTGTCTGGTGCGCTTCATGACCGCTGCGCTGCAAACGGTCGATGCGTCACTGCACCGCGTCACGCCGCACATGGACGATGCGGCGCGCAGCCTGGGGCTCACCCCGTCACGAATTCTGAAACGCGTGCACTTGCCGCTGCTGCGGCGCGGGCTGCTGACGGCCGGGCTGCTGGTCTTCATCGACGTGATGAAGGAGCTGCCCGCTACGCTGGTGATGCGCCCGTTCAACTTCGACACGCTGGCCACCCAGGCCTACACGCTGGCATCCGACGAGCGGCTGGCCGAAGCGTCGACAGCGACGATCGCCATCGTCGCCGTTGGGCTGCTGCCGCTGATCGTGCTGTGTCGGCAGATCGCCCGCGAGCGGCAGTGAGTTTCAGCGCCAGCCGGCGCGGTCGAAAACTTTCTGAGCCAGCGCGGTGTTGTTTGCCAGTTGACCGATCGGCAGCGTGTCCGCCTTGAACGCACCCAGTGCTTCGAGCGCCGGGTTCTTGACCTGCGCGGTCTTCACCACCGGCCATTCGTTGTTGCCGTCGGCGAAGTAGGTCTGCGCAGAGTCGCTGGCCAGGTACTCCATGAACTTCACCGCCGATTCGCGGTTCGGCGCGCTCTTGACGATGCCGGCGGCCGACACATTGACATGCGTGCCCCAGGTCTTCTGGTTCGGCCACACCACGCCGAGGGCCTGCATCACCTGCTGGTCTTCCGGCTTGGTCGAGCGCATCAGACGCGCCAGGTAGTAGCTGTTGGAGATCGCCACGCCGCATTCACCAGCGGCCACCGCCTTCAGTTGATCGGTGTCACCGCCCTTCGGCGCGCGCGCGAAGTTGGCCACCAGGCCGCGCGCCCATTCCTCGGTCTTGGCCTCGCCGTCGTGCGACAGCATCGCCGCGCCCAGCGACAGGTTGTACGGGTGTGCGCCCGAGCGCACGCAGACCTGGTTCTTCAACCGTGGGTTGGCCAGGTCTTCATAGGTCTGCACCCACTCGGCATTGACCGTCGCCTTGGCGTACACGATCACCCTCGCGCGGGTCGAAAACGCAGCCCAGTTCGGCGTCCGCAGCGCCGCAGGAATTCGCGCATCGAGCAACGCCGATTTGATCGGCTGGAACAAACCGGCCTTGTCGGCGATTTCCAGCCGCGCTGCATCGACCGTGATCAGCACATCGGCCGGGCTGCTGGCGCCTTCGTTCTTGATGCGCTCGACCAGCTCTTCTTCCTTGCCGTCGAGCCGGTTGATCTTGATACCGGTCTGCTTGGTGAAGTCGTTGTAGAGCGCCTCGTCGGTCTGGTAGTGGCGCGCCGAATAGATGTTCAGAACGCTTTGCGCCTGGACCGACGCCGCGCCCAGCAGGGCGGACAAGGCGCTGGCAAAAACGACGCGGGCGGCGAGTGACTTTTTCGGACTGAACATGAGGCGACCTCGACAGATGAGACACAAGGAATGCAGACTGTATACGAAATCATTCGCATTACTGTCTTGGTTTCTGCGGCGTCCCGCTGCGCGCATGCCAGACTCGCCATTTATTCTCCGCAGCGCCCTGCGCCCTTACTGCCATGTCCACCCTGCTCACCGTCAACAAGCTCATCCCCCGAGGCCACGGCCTCAGCCGCGTGCTGCTCGCCCGCGCCACCAGCGTGTTGCTGGACTGGGACGTGCGCCAGAAAAGCCGTTTCGACGCCACCGACAGCCAAGGCCGCGCGCTCGGTGTGTTTTTGCCGCGCGGTGCAGTGGTGCGCGGCGGCGACGTGCTGGTCGCCGTGCAAGCCGCGCCGCAGCCGGTGCTGGTGGTCACCCACTGCGCCGAACACGGATCGAGCTTCGATTTGACCCGTGCGGCCTACCACCTGGGCAACCGACATGTGCCGCTCGAATTGAAGCCCGACCACCTGAAGCTCGAACCCGACCATGTGCTCGCCGACCTGCTGCGCCAAATGCACTTGACGGTGACAGAAGCCAGCGCGCCGTTCGAGCCGGAGAGCGGGGCGTATGCGGCGGCGGCGGCGACTGGCGGCCATGAGCACGGCCCTGCGCATGATCATGACCACGGGCACAGGCACGACCATGCCCCGTTAGCTATATCGGCGATCAAGGCCATCCCGATCCAGGGCGCCGCTGCAGCGCATGTGCATGGCCCTGGGTGCAAGCACGATCACTGAGCCCCCAGCCGAGCACACGATCAGAGGCGCAGGTTCAGCAGCGCTGCATAATATGCATTAAATATGCATAACACCGTGTGACGATCGAGTTCGATCCTGCCAAGGCACGCAGAAACCTTCGCAAGCACGGCATCAGCTTCGCGCATGCCGAGCAGGTGCTTCGTGACCCGATGGCTTTCACCATCGAAGACCCTGACTCGCAAGGTGAGCAGCGCTGGATCACGTTGGGTATGGGTGCACTGGGCCGGGTGCTTGTGGTCATCCACACAGGGCGCGAAGAGCGGACGCGCGTGATTTCCGCTCGCAAGGCCAGTCGTGGCGAGGCAGATCGATACCATGCGTGACGAATACGACTTCAGCAAAGCCAAACGCGGGGCGGTGAACCCATCGCCCGGCAAGACCCGCATCACCATCATGCTCGACGACACGGTGATCGAGCACTTTCGCGCACAGGCCGAGGCAGAGGGTGTCGGCTACCAGACGCTCATCAACGCGCTGTTGCGCAAGGCCACGGTCGATGCGAGCAGGGCCAAACCCGACGCCAAACCGCTGACCGTGGCCACGTTGCGGCGGGTTCTGCGGGAAGAGTTGCACGCCTCCTGATCGCAAGCGTGCAGCACAAGCCGCAGTCGGCACCGCAGGCAACGAGTCGCCGTGAGCACCGGCGTGCTGTTTCACCATCGCTTTCGGCTGCCTCGCTGCTGCAACTGATCTGGCTCGCCTCACCCGCGCTGCCGGTCGGCGGGTTCAGCTACTCCGAGGGGCTGGAAGCGGCTGTGGATGCAGGCCTCGCGGCCAACGAAGCCGATGTGTGCCGGTGGCTGCTCGACCAGCTGCACCTGTGCTTGGCGCGCGGCCATCTGGCGCTGCTCGCCAAGGCGCACAGCGCGTGGCGACGCGGCGATGTCGATGGCGTCGTCGAACTCAACACCTGGGCGACGACGACGCGCGAGAGTCACGAAACGCGCCAGCAGACCGAGCAGATGGGCCGCTCGCTGGTCGATTGGATGAAGAACCGGCCGCTCGACGCGCGGCATGCCGATCAGCTCGCCGCGCTGGCGGCGCTGCGCCCGGCACCGACCTGGCCGGTGGCCTTCGCGCTCGCCGCCTTCCAAGCCGACGCGCCGTGCCGCGAATCGCTGCTGTGTTTCGCCTTCGGCTGGGCCGAGAACCTGGTGCAAGCCGCGCTGAAATCGGTGCCGCTCGGGCAATCGGCCGGGCAACGCATCCTGAGTGCGCTGGAGGCCGAGGTTCCCGATGCGGTCGATGCGGCGATGAAGCTCAGCGATGCCGAGCGCCAAGTCTGCACGCCAATGCTCGCGATCCTGTCGGCGCAGCACGAAACCCAGTACTCGCGGCTGTTCAGGTCCTGAACTTGCTGCTGCACCACCACCTTCCTCGAACCAGCACCTCGCCATGAGCCCACTGCACACCATTTCCCACCGCACCAAGAAACTGCCCCCGCTGCGCGTCGGCGTCGGCGGGCCGGTCGGCTCGGGCAAGACGACGCTGGTCGAGATGCTGTGCAAGACGATGCGCGAGCGCTACGACCTGGTGGTCGTCACCAACGACATCTACACGAAGGAAGACCAGCGGCTTCTGACCGTTGCCGGGGCCTTGTCGGCCGACCGGATCATGGGCGTCGAGACCGGCGGCTGCCCGCACACGGCGATTCGTGAAGACGCGTCGATCAACCTCGAAGCGGTCGACCGCATGCTGGAGAAGTTTCCCGACGCCGACATCGTGTTCATCGAGTCCGGCGGCGACAACCTGGCCGCCACCTTCAGCCCCGAGTTGAGCGACCTGACGATCTACGTGATCGACGTGGCGGCGGGCGAGAAGATTCCGCGCAAGGGCGGGCCGGGCATCACCAAGAGCGATCTGTTCGTCATCAACAAGATCGATCTGGCGCCCTATGTCGGCGCCGACCTGGAGGTGATGCGATCGGACACCACGCGCATGCGAACCAGCGCGCAAGGCTTGCGGCCTTTCGTGATGAGCAACCTGAAAACGTGGCAGGGGCTGGCCGAGGTGGTCAGTTTCATCGAGACGAAGGGGATGCTGGCACACGACTGAGCGTGGTGCGCGCAGGCTGGCTTGCGCACTGCCAGTCAGCCACGCAGGCCGCCACCCACGCAGGCCGTCATCTCCGGGGGCCGTCAGCCCCACGCAGGCGGGGATCCATGCCTCGCCACGATGGATTCCTGCCTGCGCGGGAATGACGGCGGGAGGTTGGGGATTCGGGTGCCACGATGAATTCCCCCCACTGCAGGAATCAAGGCAGCTTCTCCAGAGAGCGGGAATAACAGCCGCTCTTTCAGCGGACGCTGCCCACGCTGCGCATCGCCTGGATCGCCCCCGCGCCGATCGACGCGCCGAAGCGCTTGGCCAGCCGCTCGGCGACATTTTCTTGCGGCGTGTAGTCGATGATGTCTTCGGCCTTGACCACCTCGCGCGCCACATAGTCGAGGTTGCCGAGGTGATCGGCCTGCCCCAGCTTGATCGCCTCTTCGCCATTCCAGAACAGGCCGGAGAAGGTGTCCGGTGATTCCTTGAGGCGGGCGCCGCGGCCTTCTTTGACCACCGCGATGAACTGGTGGTGAATCTGGTCGAGCGTCGCTTGCAGGTAGGCGCGGTGTTTTTCGGTCAGCGGTGAGAACGGGTCGCCGATGCCCTTCTTGTCACCGGCGGTCAGCAAGCGGCGTTCGACACCGTACTTCTCCATCGTCCCGGTGAAGCCGAAGCTGTCCATCAACACGCCGATCGAGCCGACCACGCTGGCCTTGTCGGTATAAATCTCGTCGGCTGCCGCAGCGATGTAGTAAGCCCCCGACGTGCACACCTCCTCGACCACCGCATATACCTTCTTGCCGTGCAGCGCCTTCAAGCGCCTGATCTCGTCGTAGACGATGCCCGCCTGCACCGGGCTGCCGCCGGGCGAATTGATGCGCAGCACCACGGCCTGGGCGCCGGCGTCCTCGAAGGCGTCTTTCAGCGCGGCGACCAGCAGCTCGGCGCTGGCTTCGCTGTCGGCCGCGATCTCGCCGCGCACTTCGACCAGCGCGGTGTGCGGGCCGCTGGGCGCCGATGCCTGCAAGCGATCACTGAGCAGCGTCCACGCCAGCCAGGCGAAAATCGCCAGCCACGCCAATCGGAAGAACACGCGCCAGCGGCGCTCGCTGCGCCGGTCTTGCAAATACAGGCGGGCAAATTGTTCGGCCGCGCTGTCCCAACCGCTGCGCGCAGGCGCATCGGAGGTTGCAGCCCGCGCAGCAGGCAGATCGTCGTCGGAACTCATGGGATGCTTTCGTCAGCGCCGCCGTCGCGAAGCTCAGGCGACAGACGCTGGTTGGGTGTCGCGGGAAGGATACCAATACACCTGCGCGGCGTGCTCTTCCACCCGCAGCGCCGTGAGCCGCCCACCGACGCAGGGGCCACCGACGCAGCGCCCGCTGTGCGGGTCGTACGTCGCACCGTGGATCGAGCAGATGATGAATTTCCGGTCGCCGTCGAGGAACTTGCCTTCCTGCCAGTCCATCTCGGTCGGCACATGGACGCAGCGGTTCAGGTACGCGACCACGCGCCCATCGAACCGCATCACGAAGGCGGTGGCTCTCTGGCGCCACTGCAACACGTCGAACACAACCGCATCGCCGCGTTCGATCAGCGCGTCGGACGGGCACAGCAGCACGGCGTTGGAATCGGGTTCAGGCATGGGCAGACAACCAGGCATCGAGATCGGCCACCGAATGGGCGACGTGCAGTGGCGAAAACTCCGCGAACGACGCCGGTTCGTGCGCACCGTAGCTGACGCCGACGCTCGCCACCCCCGCGTTGGCGGCCAACTGCAAATCGTGGGTGGTGTCGCCGATCATCAGCGTGCGTTGCGGCGAAACACCGAGCTCGGCCATCAGCTCCAGCAGCATCTGCGGATGCGGCTTCGAGCGGGTTTCGTCGGCGGTGCGGGTGGCGTCGAACAGGCCCTTCAACTGCACCGCATGCAAGACCTCGTCGAGCCCGTGCCGCGACTTTCCGGTGGCCACGCCCAGGCTGTGGTGCCGCGCCTTCAACGCGTGCAGCATCGGCAAGCTGCCGTCGAACAGACTCAGCTCGTTTTGGCGGGCGACGTAGTGGTGGCGGTAACGCGCCCCGAGCTCGGGGTAGAGATCCGGTGACAGGCCCGGCGCCGCATGCGCAAGCGCCTCGGCCAGGCCCATGCCGATCACGTAACTGGCGTCGCGCAGGCTGGGCACCGGCTGCCCAAGGTCGGCACAGGACGCTTGAATGCAACGGGCAATCAGCGCAGTCGAATCGAACAGCGTGCCGTCCCAGTCGAAGACGATGAGATCGAAGCGGCGCGGTCGATTCATGGTGTGGGGGCGGCGGGCACTTGGGGTGTCAGTGCCGTCAGCAAGGCCGTGCATTCCGGCGGCAGCGGCGCTTGCAGCTCGATGATTTCGCCATTGGCCGGGTGCTGGAAGCGCAAGCGCCGCGCGTGCAAAAACATGCGGTCGAAGCGCAGACCCGGAATGGCTTCACCGCGCGCCAGCGCCCGGTTGGCCGCAAAGTCGCCGTACTTGTCGTCTCCCGCGACGGCGTGGCCTTCATGCAACAGGTGAACCCGGATTTGGTGGGTGCGACCGGTCTTGATCGTCACATCGAGCAGCGTGTAGCCGCTGTAAGCCTGAACCACCTTGACCAGCGTGATCGAGCGCCGACCGTCGGCGTCGTCGGCGGCCACGGTCTTGACCCGGCGTTCCCCGTCGGCCGACAAGAACTTGTGCAGCGGCACATCGATGACCTTCTTCGACACCGGCCAGGTGCCCAGCACCAGCGCCGAATACGTCTTGCCCGTCTCACGCTGGCGGAACTGTTCCTGCAAGGCGAGCAGCGCCGAGCGCTTCTTGGCAATCAGCAGCAGGCCGGACGTTTCCTTGTCCAGCCGATGCACCAGTTCGAGGAACTTCGCACCCGGCCGCGCCTGGCGAAGTTGCTCGATCACCCCGAAGCTGACCCCGCTGCCGCCGTGAACCGCGACGCTGTGCGGTTTGTCCACCGCGATCAGGTGCTCGTCCTCGAACACGACTGGGAACTCGCGCGGCGGGGCGGGCGCGTCGTCGGCGCGGTCGGCCGAATGTTCCGAGGTTCGCACTGGCGGCACCCGCACCTCGTCGCCGAGCGCCAAGCGGGTGTCGGCAGCGGCGCGGCCTTTGTTGACACGAACCTCGCCCGAGCGGATCACCCGATAGACGTGCGTTTTGGGCACACCTTTGAGCAGCTTGATCAGGAAGTTGTCGAGCCGCTGACCTTCCGATCCCTCATCGATGAGCACCCGCGAGACCGACGGCAGCGTCGCCATCGCAACGATGCGCGCGGTTTCCCGTCCGGTCTTTGCCCCTATAATCGGCGATATCACGTTTGCGTTGTAAGTGTTTGATTTGCTTGAGTTTACTCGCGCGATTGGAACGTGATGTACCGGCCGGAACGCAAGTTTTGGCCACCCCCGTGATGCAACGCACTCCAGATGCGACGGGCCCCGTCCCCGAGTGACCGGGCAGTCCACCCAGAGTTGCGGCAGAGAAAACGAAGAACGAGCCTCCGGAGCCCCGCTTCGGAAGAAACCAAGGTTTTCAGGTCACAGACCGGTGCAGCCGACCCCAAACGGTCGGCGGTGTCCGGGTTGTGTCCCGCGTCCAGTGACCCTGCGGATGTCGCCTTCCCACCCACCCACCTCGCACACGCTGCGCTGGTCCACCACGGCCCGTCCATCGGGCTGCGGATCGGCAGCGTCGTCGCGAGTTCGGGCCGTGGGCGAACGACCGATTCTCGGCAGTTCATGTGTCTGCGCCCTGAAGCGCACGTCGCAACGACTGCCTGAGGCACCGCAGTGAGCACTGACACGCAAGCGCCAACGCTGCCAAGACGACCGTTTCGGTCGTCAGCAGTCCAGGGCGATTCCTTTTCGGCTCTCTGAGGTTTCTCGTGCATCGATTCAGTCGGCGCCGCGGTTCGGTGTCGGCAAGTTGATCGAAGCGTCGGCCCGCGAGCCGACGGCACAGGAGCACCCATGAAACGCATGTTGATCAATGCGACGCAGCCCGAAGAGCGTCGCTTAGCCATCGTCGATGGCCAGAAGTTGATGGACTTCGAGACCGAAATCGAAGGGCGCGAACAGCGCAAAGGCAATATCTACAAGGCGGTCGTCACCCGCGTCGAGCCGTCGCTCGAAGCCTGTTTCGTCGATTACGGCGAAGACCGCCACGGCTTCTTGCCGTTCAAGGAAATCTCGCGCAACTACTTCCGCGAAGGCGTCGATGTGCGCACCGCGCGCATCCAGGACGTGATCCGCGACGGCGACGCCTTGCTGGTGCAAGTCGAGAAAGAAGAGCGCGGCAACAAGGGCGCTGCGCTGACCACGATGGTCAGCCTGGCCGGCCGCTACCTGGTGCTGATGCCGAACAACCCGCGCGGCGGTGGCGTGTCGCGCCGCATCGAGGGCGAGGACCGCGAGGAACTGAAAGAAAACCTCGACCAGCTCGAGTACCCGAAAGGCATGAGCCTGATCGCCCGCACCGCAGGCATCGGCCGCAGCGCGCCCGAGTTGCAGTGGGACCTGAACTACATGCTCAAGCTGTGGGCCGCCATCGACGGCGCAGCCAAGGCGGGCAAGGGCGCGTTCCTGATCTACCAGGAATCGTCGCTGGTGATCCGCGCGATCCGCGACCTGTTCACCGCCGATGTCGGCGAAATCCTGATCGACACCGACGACATCTTCGATCAAGCGATGCAGTTCATGACCCATGTGATGCCCGAGACGGCGTCGAAGGTCAAACGCTACCGCGACGACGCGCCGCTGTTCAGCCGCTTCCAGATCGAGCACCAGATCGAGACCGCGTTCTCGCGCACCGTCAACCTGCCGTCGGGCGGCGCGATCGTGATCGACCACACCGAGGCGCTGGTCTCGGTCGACGTCAACTCAGCGCGTTCGACGCGCGGCAGCGACATCGAAGAAACCGCGACCCGCACCAACCTCGAAGCTGCCGACGAGATCGCGCGCCAGATGCGGCTGCGCGACCTGGGCGGGCTGATCGTGGTCGACTTCATCGACATGGAAGAGTCGAAGAACCGGCGCGAAGTCGAGACCCGGTTGCGCGAGGCGCTGCGCCCCGACCGCGCGCGGGTGCAGTTCGGCAGCATCAGCAAGTTCGGCCTGCTCGAGTTGAGCCGCCAGCGCCTGCGCCCGGCGCTGTCCGAAGGCAGCCACATCACCTGCCCGCGCTGCAACGGCACCGGCCACATCCGCGACACCGAAAGCAGCGCGCTGCAGATCCTGCGCATGGTGCAAGAAGAGTCGATGAAGGAAAACACCGCCGCCGTGCATGTGCAGGTGCCGGTCGAAGTGACCAGTTTCCTGCTCAACGAGAAGCGCACCGAGATCACCAAGATCGAGCTCAAGCAGCGCGTCACCGTGCTGCTGGTGCCGAACAAAAACCTCGAAACGCCGAACTACCGGCTGGAACGGCTGCGCCACGACGACCCGCGCCTGGAAAATTTGCAGGCCAGCTACACGATGATCGAAGAGGCGACCGAGGAAACCGGCGTCACACGGCGCGAGAAAACCGCGCCGAAGCAGGAGCCGGTCATCAAGGGCATCCTGCCCGAGACGCCGGCACCCGCCGCGCTGCCGAGGCCGGTGTCTGTCGTTGCGCCGGCGCCTGTCGCCGCAGCACCAGCGGCAGCCGCACCGGCTGCTGGCGGTGGTTTCTTCGGTTGGATTTCCCGCCTGTTCGGCGCAGGCTCCTCCATGCCTGCGACGAGAACTGCGGCCGCTCCGACGGCGTCGCCCATGACGTCCACCGAAGGCAAAGGCGATCGCGGTGAGCGGGGTGGTCGTGGTGGTCGCGGTGGTCGCGCTGGCCGTGACGACAAACGTGGCGATCGCGGTGGCGAAGCACGTCCGGAAGGCCGTGGCGGCGAGCGCCGGGACGGACGCGGCGGCCGGGGTGGGCGCGGGGACCGACCCGATGAATCGAGTGGCACCGAAGCCAGCCTGGCAGCGGTGCGAGAGGAGCGCGCCCCGCGATCTGAAGGCCGGACCGAGCGCCCGGACCGCGGCGATCGTCCCGAGCGCAATGAAGCGCGCAGCGACGCCCCGACCGAAGGCCGCGACAGCGGTCGCCGTGGATCGCGTGGCGGTCGAGGCGGTGATCGTCCGGATCGCGAGCCCCGCGTGACACCGGTCAGCGGCGAAGGCGTGTCCGAGGACGCACCGATCGCCACCGCCTTCGTCGACACGCAGCCCGGTGGCGTGTCTGCGGTCGCCGAATCGACCGATGGCGGCGAGGCCCGCGAGGGCGCTCGCCGCCGTCGCCGTGGGGGCCGCGGCGGTCGCGATCGTGACGACGCCCGCGGCCCGACGGCTGAAGGTGAAACCGGTGCTGAACGGGGTGCCGAAATGCCGTCCGGTCGCGATGAAACCGTCGCCGGTTCCGGTGATCCGATGCCGTTGAGCGGCACTGAGGCCGAAGCGAACCCACCCGCCGACGGCGCCGACAACGGCGAACGCGATGGACGCCGCCGCAGCCGCGGCGGACGCAACCGGCGCGATCGCGGTGAAGGGCGACCGGGCGGCGACGCGGGTGCCGATGCGGCTGCCTCCGCGGGTGTCGAAAACACGGCCGACGTCGCAGCCGACTTTGGCTCGACCGCAGACGCTCCAGCGGCCGAGCGAGCTGTCGCGTTGGCGGTGAGCCCGGAGGTTTCCACCCCGGTTGCAGCGTCGTACATCGAAGCGTCGACCCCCGCACCCGAAGTTCGCAGGGCTCTGCCAACGGACGTGGTCGCGGTCGCGGTCGAAGCGGAGGTCGTGCCGCCTGCATCATCCATGGCAACCGAACCCCCGGTGGCGGTGGTGATGGCGGGGTCGGCACCGGCACCGACGCCCGCACCCACGGCGACTGCGGCATCTTTCGTGCTCGAAACGGACGCCTTGCAGGCGGTCGCCGAGACGGCGGGCTTGCAGTGGGTGAACTCCGACGTCGACAAGATCCGCGCGGCCCAGCAGGCGATGGCCAACGAGGCCAAGCCGGCGCATGTGGCGAGGGCCTCGAAGCCGGTGGCAGCGATCGACGACGGTCCGCTGGTGTTGGTCGAGACGCGCAGGGACCTGTCGCAGGTGAAGCTGCCGTTCGAAACTGAAGCGGGTTCGTCGACGACCTGATTCGGCCTCGAACCGAAAAACGGCGCACCTCGGTGCGCCGTTTTTTGTCGTGATGTCAGCTCACGCCCCAGGTCGCGGCGGTACCGGCGCCGCCAGTCAGGGCAGACGTTCCAACGCCCGCTGGTAAGCGGGGTCATGCATCAACTGGTCCCAGGTCTGCGGCACGGTCTGCGGCAACAAGGCCCGGCGGCGCTGCTCGCTGTCTTCGTCGGTGTGCCAGTGACCCTGGGCTTGCGATGCGAGCAGGCCGTCGAGCAGGGCATCGACCGCAGCACCGTCGTCCGACGACTGGTTGCACAGCAGCACCAGATCGCAGCCGGCGTTCAGCGCGACCTCGGCCGCATCGGTGTAGCTGACCTCGACCCCACCGATGCGGCGCGCACCGGCCATGCTCAGGTCGTCGCTGAACACCGCACCGGTGAAGCCGAGTTGCAGCCGCAAGATGTCCTTCAGCCAGCGCGGCGAAAAACCGGCCGGATTGGCATCGACCTTCGGGTAGACCACGTGCGCGGGCATCACGCTGGCCAGGCTGGTGCTCAGCCATTCGTAGGGCCGCGCGTCGTCGCCGAGGATCGCCTTCAGCGAGCGCGTGTCGACAGGGATCTCGGTGTGGCTGTCGGCCTTGACATGGCCGTGCCCTGGAAAATGCTTGCCGCAATGCGCCATCCCCGCCTGCAACAGACCGTGCATCAGGCTTTTGGCCAGCAGCGTGACGACGCGCGGGTCGCGGTGAAACGCGCGGTCGCCGATCACGCCACTCGATCCGAAGTCGAGGTCGAGCACCGGCGTGAAGCTGAGATCGACACCGCAGGCGCGCAGCTCGGCGGCCAGCACGAAGCCGCTGGCGGTGGCTGCATCGGTGGCTCCCAGCGGGTCGTGCATCCACTGCTCGCCGAGCACGCGCATCGGCGGCAGGTGGGTGAAGCCGTCGGTGCGAAAGCGCTGCACCCGGCCGCCTTCGTGATCGACACAGATCAGCAGGTCGGGCCGCAGCGATTTGATCTCGGCGGTCAGCTCGGTGAGCTGATGGCGGTCCTGCCAGTTGCGCGCGAACAGGATCAGCCCACCGGCCAGCGGGTGCCGCAGGCGGCGCCGGTCGTCGGCATTGAGGCGCAGGCCGTCGATGTCGAGGATGACCGGTGCGTGGGGGCTGTGCAGCTCGGGTTGTGAAGCGAGCCGGGCAGCGGTGGTGCGGTGTTTTTTCATGACGGGGTCTCGACGACCACGAAACTGGTCGCGTAATCGGTTTCATCGGTGAGGCTGACATGCGCCTTGAACCCGCGCACGTCGAACCACGCGGCCAGTTCGCCATGCAACACGATGTGCGGCTGGCCGCTCGGCAGGTTCAGGATCTCGCAGGCGTGCCACGTCATCGGCCAGCGCAGCCCGAGGCCGATCGCCTTGGAAAACGCTTCCTTCGCCGAAAACCGCGTACCGAGGTAGCTGATGCCACGCGCCTCGACGCGCGCACGCCGGGCGCGAAACATCTGCAACTCCTGCGGGCCCAGCACCTTCTCGGCGAAGCGCTCACCGCGCCGATCGAGCGTGGACGCGATGCGCCGCAGGTCGCAGTGGTCGGTGCCGATGCCGAAGATCATGACGACCCCTCGGTCAACGGGTACGTCGACCGATCCCCGACGGCCACGAAGGGGCTCCCATGTGACCCCTGGATGCGGGCCGGCTCGGGAGCGGCCCAGCGCTCGTCCCGCCGCTTCGGCCTCAGATGCCTCATGGTCGAACAGCCCGATGGATGCAGCGCAGGTAGTCGCGCACCGTCTCGGTCAAGCCGAGTTCCAGCGCGTCGGCGATCAGCGCGTGGCCGATCGACACCTCTTGCACACCGGGCACCGCGCGCAGGAAATCGGTCAGGTTGTCGCGGTTCAGATCGTGTCCGGCGTTGAGTTGCAGGCCTTCGATCAGCGCGGCGTCGGCGGTCGCGATGAAGCCGGCCAGCACAGCCGCGTGCTCAGCCGATCCATGCGCGCGCGCGTAGCTTTCGGTGTACAGCTCGACGCGGTCGGCGCTCAGCTCGCGCACGGCGCGCATCGCGGCCGGTGCCGGGTCCATGAACAGACTGACGCGCGCGCCGAGCGCCTGCGCCTCGGCAATCAGCGGCGCGAGCGCTGCGGCATCTTGCGGAAACTGCCAACCGTGGTCGGAAGTCGCTTGCTCGGCGCTGTCGGGCACGAAGGTGCACTGGTGCAGCGGAAGACCTCGGCGCTTCACCTCGCGCAGCACGTCCATCAGGTTGTGCAGCGGGTTGCCTTCGATGTTGAATTCGGCCTGCGGCCAGTCCGTCATCAGCGCCGCCAGGTCGAACACATCGTGCGTGCGGATGTGTCGCTGATCGGGCCGCGGGTGCACGGTGATGCCGTGGGCGCCCGCCTGCAGCGCCAGCGTGGCGGTACGGGTGACGCTGGGGATGCCGAGCGTGCGCTGGTTGCGCAGCAGCGCCACCTTGTTCAGGTTGATCGACAGTGCGATGTGCCCGCGATGTGCGTCGAGGCCGGTGGTGAGCAAGGGGTTCATGGTGATCGCGGGTGCGGGGACACAGCGGTGGGTGCAGCAGGCGGCAACGGCGCCAGCGCCTGCAAGCCCAGCATCACCTGCCGGGTGCGCAACACCGACGAGCCGAGATGATAGTGAAGCAACCCGCGCAGCAGGCCGCGCCATTCGGGCAAAGCGCCTGCACAGGCCTGCTGCACCGCCGACAAACTGCCGTGCAGCAGCGCCGCCTGCATGCCGACCAAGGTCGCACCCGACAGCGATGCTTCGTCGGCGCGCGCGACCGCAACACCGACTTCGGACAGCAGTGCATAGCGGTCGTCAAGACGCACGGCTTCGAGCGTCAGCGTGACCAGGCTCAGATCGGGCAGCACGCCGATCTGCTGCAGCAGCGTGATCTCGAACGCGCGCAGCGCCGATTGCACGCGGACTTCGTCGGCGCCGACCAGCGACGGCAAGGTCTGCGCATAGGCATCGAACAACCACGGGTGCGCGTCCTGGCGGGCGAGCAGCTTCATCAACAGTTCGTTCAGATAGAAGCCACTGAAGAGCGCCGCGCCGGTCAGCATCGCCGCACCGCCGGCCCATTCGGCGCTGCGCAGGGTTTGCACTTCGCGCGACGTCGCGTCGCCGTGGTGCTCAGCTGCGGCTTCGGCTTTGGGAACCCGACCCAGCGCCAAATACACCCGCTGAAACGGCAGCAGCACCGACCGCAGTTGCGAATACGGTCGCTTGGCGCCTTTGGCCGCCAAGATCAGCCGACCCTGCTCACGCGTGAACACATCGAGGATCAGGCTCGACTCGCTCCAGTCGTAGCGGTGCAGGACATAAGCCGTCAGCAGCGATGCAGGACGTCGGATCGGAGCCATGGCAAGTCAGTCAGCAGCGAGCGGCGTGCGCCATCAAGCAACGCCCGCGGAATCGGCTGGGCCGGGCCGCAGGGTGGTACCAACGGGCTGGCAAGCCCGTTGGCCCTCGGCAGCCGCAAGGCCCCTTTCGGGCCCTCGCGCGCGGCCTCGGGCCCTTGGGGGCCGAACCCGTACGCAAACAGTCCCGTGGACTGTTTGTGCCTGGCGAGGAGCTGGGCCGCTGGCCCGGCGCGGCCTGCAAGGCGGCGGCGACAGCGACTGCGGGGCCGATCACTCATAGCCGTAAGAGCGCAGGTGTTCCTCGTCGTCGGCCCAGCCGGAGCGCACCTTGACCCAGAGTTCGAGGAACACCGTGGCGCCCATCAGCTTTTCCAGTTCCTGCCGCGCTTCGCTGCCGATGCGCTTGAGCCGTTCGCCGTTGGCGCCGATCACCATGCCCTTGTGCGCATCGCGCTCGACCACGATGCTGGCCGCGATGCGGCGCAGCTTGCCTTCTTCCTCGAACTTGTCGATGACCACGGTCGAGGTGTACGGCAGCTCGTCGCCCATCAGGCGAAACAGCTTCTCGCGGATGATTTCGCTGGCCAGAAAGCGGTCGCTGCGGTCGGTCAGCGCATCTTGCTCGTAAAACCAAGGCTGCTGCGGCAGGTAGGGCTCGACGATCTTCAGCAGCCGCTGCACATCGGCGTCTTTCTTGGCCGTCAGCGGCACGAACTCGGCGAACGCATGCCGGTCTTGCATGCCCTTGAGCCATGGCGCGAGTTCGGCGCGGCGGTGCACCGCGTCGAGCTTGTTGGCGATCAGGAACACCGGCTTGGCGTACTCGCCCGACGGCATCAGCGCCAGCACCTTGGCATCGTCCAGACCGAAGCGCCCGGCCTCGACGACGAACAGCACCACGTCGACATCGGCCAGCACGCTGTGCACCGTCTTGTTGAGGGTTCGGTTCATCGCGGCGGCGTAGCGCGTCTGGAAGCCCGGCGTATCGACGAAGACGAACTGCGAGCCGGCTTCGGTGCGAATGCCGGTGATGCGGTGCCGCGTCGTCTGCGCCTTGCTCGATGTGATGCTGACCTTCTGCCCGACCAGTGCGTTGAGCAACGTACTCTTGCCGACATTCGGGCGACCGACGATGGCCACCAACCCGCAGCGCTGCGCAGCGGTATCGATGGCGGCAGGCGCCTCAACGGATTCGGTCATGGACGGCATTCATGGTGGACCCCAACTCGGCAAGAAAAGCAAAAGAAAAACGGCTCACGACCGCAGCGGGCTGCCCGGCTGGTCGGTCGCTTTCAGCGCATCGAGCATGCGGCGCGCGGCCTCCTGCTCGGCCAGGCGGCGCGAGCGCCCTTCGCCGGTGTGCTTCAGGCTGAGGGCCGGCACCTCGCATTCGACTTCGAAGGTCTGTGCATGGGCCTGACCGCGGGTCGCGCTGATGCGGTATCCGGGCACCGGCAAACGCCGCGCCTGCAGCCACTCCTGCAACTCGGTCTTGGCATCTTTGGCCCAACCACCGATGTCGGTGGTGTTGATGACATCGCCGAACAGTCGCTGCACCAGCGCCCGGGCCGAAGCGAAACCGCCGTCGACGAAAGTCGCGCCGATGACCGCTTCGAGCGCATCGGCCAGGATCGACGCCCGCTGCGCACCGCCACCGCGGGCCTCGCCATCACCCAGTCGCAGCACCTCGGGCAGGCCTTGCAGCACCGCGACCTTGTGCAGGCTGTCTTCACGCACCAGGTGCGCTCGCACGCGGGTGAGGTCGCCTTCGTCAGAGCCGGCAAAGCGTTCGTAGAGCAGGCCGGACACCGCCAGGCTCAACACCGCATCGCCGAGGAATTCAAGGCGCTCGTTGTGATCGGCACCGCTACTGCGATGCGTCAGCGCCAGCGCCAGCAAGCCCGGGTCGGAGAAGCGGTGTCCGAGGCGGCGCTGCAGGGCGTCGAGGCGAGCGTCCATCGAGAGTGGAGATCGAGCAAGGGCGATCGACGCGTTCGACTGCGGACCCCGGGCGGCCTAGCGAGACCGGCCCTCGTACTTGATCAACAGAAACACCGGAGCCATGATCTCAACCTCTTTGTCGTAGGCAAAGCGGATGGTGATCTTGTCGTTTTCTTTCGTGATGTCGAGATCCTTCGAGGTGATCGACTGGATCGAGTACTCGATGTCTTTTGTCCTCTCGAAGGCGGCACGGATCTCGGGCACCGTGGAGCCGCCATCGACGGCCACCTTGTCGACGGCCTTCTGGATCGTGAGGTACTCGTTGACCGTCGGAAACACACGCATGCCGAGCAGCGCCACGAAGCCGATGATGATCGCCCACAGCAACAGCCCGAGCAAGGTGATGCCTCGCTGGTCTGGCCGGGTCGGGTGAAGCTTGCTTGTCATGCGCTCACGCTCCAGTGCTGTGAAAGAAGGGGACGGCAGTCACCCCACCGCATTCTCGATGAGGTCGGATTCAATGGAACGCTCCGATTCGCCTCACATTGCCGAAATTCATCCACACGAAGAACGCCCGGCCGACGATGTTCGCGTCCGGCACGAAACCCCAGAAGCGCGAATCTTCGGAGTTGTCGCGGTTGTCGCCCATCATGAAGTAGTGGCCGACCGGCACCTTGCAGCTGACGCCTTCGACGGTGTACCGACAATTTTCGTTGAACGGAAAAACCATCGACGGACGCAGGTAGGTCGACCGGGCGCGATCGACCAGGATGCGGTGCGATCGACGACCCAGGTTCTCGTCGAACTGGTTCGAGTAGCGCAGGGTGTCTTCGTTGTAGAAGTCGGGCAAGGGCTGTGTCGGCACCAGCGCCCCGTTCAGGTAGAGCTGCTGATTGCGGTACGACACTTCGTCGCCAGGCACGCCGACGACCCGCTTGATGTAGTCGATGCTCGGGTTGGCCGGATACCGGAACACCATTACATCGCCGCGCTCGGGGTCGTGGTTTTCGATGATCTTCTTGTTGATCACCGGCAACCTCACGCCATAGTGAAACTTGTTGACCAGGATCAGGTCGCCGATCAGCAGGGTCGGAATCATCGATCCCGACGGAATCTTGAATGGCTCGAAGAGAAACGATCGCAGCAGGAACACCACCAGGATCACCGGGAACAGGCCCGCCGTCCAATCGAGCCACCAGGGCTGGGCGAGCATCGCGTCGCGCGCGTGGGCCACGTCACCATCGACTTGGGTGATGCCCTTGGCGGCCAACTGCTGGCGACGGCTGGCGGCTTGAACCTCCAGCGTCTGCGCCGACGCCAGCCGCTGCGGCGCGAAGTGAAACCGCTCGACCAGCCAGTAAGCCATCGTGACCAGTGTCAGAACGAACAGCAGCAGCGAAAAATTGCCACTCCACTCGCCGAGGTACCAGCCGCCCAGGAAAACAATCAGGCAGCCGTAGAGCAAACCGGTCAACGTACTCATCAATCTTCCACTTGGAGAATGGCCAGAAATGCCTCCTGGGGCACCTCCACCGAGCCGATTTGCTTCATGCGCTTCTTGCCCGCTTTCTGCTTGTCCAGCAGCTTGCGTTTGCGCGAAATATCGCCGCCGTAGCACTTGGCGATCAC
>JANMTL010000013.1:0-15335 GCA_031390425.1 Rhizobacter sp. | reverse complement strand
ATGAAGTCCAACCCGAAGGGCGTCAAGGACACCGACGTGTCGCTCAACGTGCTGGAAGAAGTGGCCACGGGTACGGGCAAGTAATTGCTCAGAACCGACCGGGGTTCGCCCCGGTCGTCACGGCCCGCCTCTGCGCATGCTCAGGCGGGCTTTTTTACGATGGTGTTTCTGACGAGCGTGCAGCGGATCGCGTGCCCCCGGCGTCTCACTGCGCCGCTTGCCGCAGCGTTTCGACCACGGGCCGCCGCAGCACGTCGCGCAGCCCCCACCAGCCTGCCGCCAGCGACAGCAGCGCTCCGGCCACAGCGCCGATCAGCGGCACCCAGGGCGAGGCGTTCCAGGTGAAGTCGAACACATAGCGCGCCAGCACCCAGCCCACCGCCACGGCAGCCAGCGATGCCAGCACGCCGGCCAGCGCACCGATGCCCAGCAACTCGGCGCGCTGAACCTGCGCCAGCAGCTTGCCGCTGGCACCCAGTGCACGCATCACCGCGAACTCGCGCGAACGCGCCTCGCGCGTGGCGCTGACCGCTGAAAACAGCACGACCAGCCCGGCCGCCAGCGTGAAGACGAACAAAAACTCGACCGCACCGATCACCTGTTCGAGCACGCCCTGCACCTGCGCAATCGAGGCCGACACATCGATGTTGGTCAAGTTCGGAAACTGGCGGATCAGCGCGTTGTCGAACTCGGTCGCGGCCTTCGCACCCCCGGCCGTCGGCGCCTTGAACGCGGCGATGTAAGTGACGGGCACGTTTTCGAGCGTCGAGTTCGGGAACAGCACGAAGAAGTTGACGCGCATCGACCCCCAATCGACCTTTCGCAGGCTGGTCACGCGCGCTTCGGTGAACTGCCCGGCGATGTCGAAGCGCATCGTGTCGCCGAGCTTCAAGCCGAAGGTTTCGGCCAGGCCCGACTCGACGCTCAGACCGCCCGCCTCTTCCGGCGTCCACGCGCCGCCGATCAGCAGGTTGTGCGGCGGCAGCGTCGGCGAATGGCTCAGGTTGAACTCGCGCTCGACAAGGCGCCGGGCGCGCTCGTCCGTCAAGCCATCGGCCGACAGCAACTTGCCGTTGATCGCGACCAGCCGCCCGCGGACCATCGGGTACCAGTCGTACTGCGAGATCCCCGCCGTTTGCAGACGCGCCTTGAATTCATCGCCTTGCTCGGGTTGCACGTTGATGACGAAGCGGTTCGGTGCATCGGGCGGGGTGGCCGAGCGCCAACTGCTGATCAGGTCGGTGCGCAGCAGCACCAGCAGCACCAGCGCCAGCATCCCGACGCTGAGTGCCGAGACCTGCAACACCGCGAAGGCGGGGCGCGCCGCGATCTGCCGCGTCGCCAGGATCAGCCAGCGCGGCACGTTCGATTCGGGCACCGCGCGCCGCAGCAGCCACACCGCCAGCCAGCTCAGCAACGCAAACACCGCGATCGCCGCCGCGAAGCCGCCGACCGCGATCAGCCCCAACTTCACGTCGGACGACACCGCGAGCAGCAGCGCAGCGAAGCCCAGCGCACCGGCGGCCAGCACCGCGATCGACGCCGGCTTCAGCGCGCCCACATCGCGGCGGATCACGCGCAGCGGCGGCACCTGCGCCAGTTGCAGCACCGGCGGCAGACCGAAGCCCATCAGCAAGGTGAAGCCGACCCCCAGACCGAACAAGACGGGCCACCCTGTGGCGGCAGGCAGGCTGGCAGACACCAAGCCGGACAGCAGCCAGACGAAGCCGTGGTGCACCGCAAAGCCCAGCAACACGCCAGCCGCGCTGGCGAGCAGGCCGACCAGCGCGAACTCGATCAGATACTGCAAGGCGATCGTGCGTTGCGGCTGGCCGAGCACACGCAACATCGCGCAGTCGTCGAGATGGCGACTCGCGAAGTCGCGCGACGCAATGGCGACCGCCACGGCGGCCAGCAGCGCCGACAGCAGTGCGACCAAGTTCAAAAACTTCTCCGCGCGGTCGAGTGTTTGCCGCATCTCCGGCCGCCCGCCTTCTAGCGACTCGACGCGCATGCCGCGCAGCGACTGTGCTTTGAGTTGCGCCTCGGTCCAGCCGGTGAACTCGCGCACACGCGAGTCACTGCGCGCGCTGCTGTCTTTGGCGGCAACGATCAGGCGGTACGTGACGCGGCTGGCCGGCTGAATCAGACCCGTGGACGCGAGATCGGACTGGTTCAACATCACGCGCGGTGAAAAGCTCATGAAACCCGCGCCGCGATCGGGTTCGATCACGATGACCTGGGCGATGCGCAGGCTGGCGTCGCCGAGCAACAAAGCGTCACCGACTTTCAACCGCAGCGCGTCGAGCACCGCAGATTCAACCCACACCGTACCGCGTTCCGGCGCGCGCGCCGCGGACATCTCGGGCGTGCCGACCCCGGCGCTCAAACGCAGCTGACCGCGCAGCGGATAGCCGTCGCTGACCGCCTTGACGCTGACCAGGCGCGACGCCCCGCCCTGCGCGTCCGGCGCACGGCCCATGCTCGGAAAGACGGTGGTGGTCGCGGTGGCGAGGCCCAGCGCAAGCGCCTTGTCGGCAACCGCCGTCGGCGTCGGCTGGTCGCTGGCGACGATCGCATCGCCGCCGAGCAATTGCGCCGCGTCGCGCGCGAGGCCGCCGTTCAACCGATCCGCAAAGAAGCCGACCGCCGTCAGTGCCGCCACTGCCAGCATCACCGCGATGAACAACAGCCGCAATTCACCGGCGCGAAAGTCGCGCGCCAATTGGCGCCTGGCCAGTGGCCACACGGAGACCGAACGGCAAGGTGAACGGGCGACCGTTGTCATGCGAGCACCTTACCTGAGCGCCCATCGGGCTGCTACCGTGGGTGATTGGTGCCTCTCGGCAGCAGCCCTGAAACGAGATCGGCCCGCGTGATTCACCACGTGGGCCGACTTCTTGATCCCGTGAAAACGGGTCGGGCGGACTGCTACTTGATTTCCACCTTGGACGCGACCAGTACGCCGCTGCCATTCACGGTGCCTTTAACTTCCAGGTAGGTCAGGTTGGCAATCGTTGACGCCGCGGCGCCTTCCACTTCGGCCTGTGAGGCGTCGATCACCATGCCGTTGAGTTTGAAGTTGGACAGCGACACGAAGTCCGTTACCGGACCGAACTGCTCGAACTTGACGCCGCTGGCCTCGCCGCCGTTTTTCAGCTCCACCTTTGTGGCCAGGAGGACACCGCCGATGAGGTCGCCCTTGATCTCGACATAGCTGCCCACCACCACTTGCGACAGCGTTCCGTGCTTGAACACCGCGGCGCTCAGATTCACCGTGACACCGGAAACCGACGCGGTGGTACCGGACACAGTGGTGACGACGCCGTACAACTCATTGCGTCCGCCAATGCGCGCTTCACGCTCGCCTTCGAGCTCGACCTTGGTGGCTTGCAACACGCTGCCATCCCAGATTCCCTTCACCTCGATGAAGCTGCCCGCGGGGATCGTCGAGCCGCCTTCGATTTTCGCCTTGGACACATTGACCGGCGTGCCGGACAAGATGAGCACGCCATCGACCGGTGCGGCATCGACCACGCCTCGGGCCTTGATGCGCAGTTCGCTCGACGAGGCCGCGCCCCAGGCCCAACCGGCACCGAGCACGCGCACCGACGTTGCGGTGAGCACACTGCCACTGAGCCCTCCGGCCGCCGCCTTGACCTTCACACGCCCACCTTCGACCAACGTACCGACGACGGTGGACGGATTGAAGTTGACCGTCAGCGTGCCGACGTCGAAGCGGTTGGTCGCGGTGTTGAGGTTGCTGATGCGCCCGATCAGGCTCAACGCCGTCAGCGTCTTGACCTCGACCAGCGTGGCCAGCAACGTGCCGTCGGCCTGCTGCGAACCGTAGATTTCGACCGTTTGCCCGACGGTCAGTGCCGCCAGACTGGCCACGCCCTGGTAAGCGGTGGTGCTGTTCGTGTGGACGATCTGACCCAGTACCGTCAGGGTTCCGAGCCCGGTGTTGATGGCGGTCACGGCCCCGCGATGGCCATGCACGATCTCCAGTTCGGTGGCTGTGCCCTGTTCGGACACGTCGTCGACAGTGCCCTTGACGCGAACAGTGGTACCGATATGAAGTTGATTCAGACTGACCGAAATGCCGTCGTCGTCAGTGACCTTTGCGCCGACCGACGAGAAGCGGGTGCCATTGACGATGACCGAACCGAATCCAGAAATGGGACCGACGAAAACCGCCGCGCCCGACGTGCTCGCGGGGGCGCTGCTTGCGCCACCTCCACCGCCTCCACCGCCACAGGCCGACAGCAAGGCAGCGCTGGCGATGGACAGCGCCGCTAATTTGAGAAGCATGAAAGATTGGTTCATTTTTTTGTTCAAGGGTCGTTGAAATGCGCGAGCAAAGAGTCGCTTGCGAACGTGCGCGATCCTAACGACAGCGACCGGCCGATCCGTGAATCAACGAGGCCCGTTCGGCAACATGTGTAAGCGGCGGTGACTGGCGCCGCCTGAGCTGTGAGGCGGCGACTGGCTACAGGATCAGCAGCGCCCGGAAATCGTTGACGTTGGTGTAGGTCGGGCCGGTGACCACCAGGTCACCAAGCGGCTCGAAGAAGTGATACGCGTCATGGCGATCGAGCAGTTCCTGCGCGTTCAACCCGAGCGCCCGTGCGCGGGCCAGCGTGTCGGGCGTGACGATGGCGCCGGCGTTGTCCTCGACGCGCCCCAGGGTGTCGAAGCCGGTCTCGCCGTCGATGCCGTCGGTGTCGGCTGCGAGGACGAACACGCCGGGCTCGGCTTGCAGCGCGATCGCGCAACCCAGCAGGAACTCGGTGGCGCGGCCGCCACGGCCACCTTTCGATCGGACGGTCACGGTCGTCTCACCACCGCTCAGGATCACGCAGGGCTTCGCGAACGGCGCCCCACGACGCGCCACCGCGCGCGCCAGCGCCGCGTGCACCTTGCCGACCTCGCGCGATTCGCCTTCGATCTCGTCGCTCAGGATGTGCGCCTTGATGCCGGCCGCATGCGCCAGCGCGGCAGCGGCTTCGAGCGACTGCTGCGGCGTCGCGATCAGATGCACCGTGTGGCCGACAAACGCGGCGTCACCCGGCTTCGGTGTTTCGAACGCGCCGCTTTCCAGGCCTTGCCGAGCCGCCTCGGACAGGTCGATCGCGTAGCGTTTCAGGATCGTCAGTGCGTCGGCACAGGTGCTCGGGTCGGGCACGGTCGGTCCGCTCGCGATGACTTCAGGCGCATCGCCCGGCACGTCGCTGATCAGCAGCGTGACCACGTGCGCCGGGGCGCAGAGTGCGGCCAGCCGTCCGCCCTTGATGGCAGACAGGTGCTTGCGGACGCAATTCATCTCGTCGATCGCCGCGCCGCTTTTCAGCAGCGCCTGGTTGATCGCCTGCTTTTCCGCGAACGACACGCCATCGGACGGCATCACCAGCAGCGCCGAGCCACCGCCTGAGATCAGGCACAGCACCAGGTCGTCGGCCGTCAAGCCCTGTACCAGCGCAGCGATGCGACGCGCAGCCTGTCGGCCCGCGTCATCGGGCACCGGGTGCGACGCCTCGATGACTTCAATGCGACCCGGCTGCGATTTGTAGCTGGGCGGCACATGGCCGTAGCGGGTGACGACCAGGCCCGAAAGTGGCGCATCGAGCGGCCACAACGCATCGACCGCCGCCGCCATCGCACCCCCTGCCTTGCCCGCACCGACGACCAACGTGCGGCCGACGGGCGGGACGGGCAGATGCGCCGCGGTCACATCGGCGGGCAGCGCACGGGCCACTGCGGCGTCGAAGAGGGCGCGCAGAAATGCGCGCGGGTCGGCCTGCGGGGACGGCACCGCCAGTCGCCTCATCGAATGCGTATCCACGAAAACTCGACCCAGTTGTCGGCGCGGTGCACCACGTCGATGTTCTGCCGCGCGCCCCACGGCACGACTTGGCGGTGCAGCGGCAGCGCGAGCACCTGATCCTTCTGTTCTTTCAACGCAGCCTTGATGAGTTGCTCGCGCTTTGCCGGATCGGCCTCCCGGCTCGACGCAGCGGCCAGCCCGTCGAGCTGCGGGTTGCTGACCTGCCCGAAATTCCAGGCGCCGATACCGCCCTCGCCGCGTGTGCGCAGCAACGGCGTCAGCGTGGTCTCGGCGTCGGTGATCGAGCCGCCCCAGCCCAGCAGGTACATCGAGGTGTCGAGTCGTTGCAGCTTCGGAAAGTAGGTCGATCGCGGCATCGAGTTGACGCGCAGCTTGATGCCCAGCCTGGCCCACATCGCGGCCAGCGCCTGGCAGATTTCCTCGTCGTTGATGTAGCGGTTGTTCGGGCAATCGAGCGTGACCTCGAAGCCTTGCGCATAACCGGCGTCGGCCATGAGCTGCCGGGCGGCGGGCAGGTCGAACGGCAGGCGCTTTTCCAGCTCGGCATCGTTGTAGGCGCCCACCGGCGACGGCGTGATGCCACCGGTCGGCAGCGACTGCCCGCGCATCAGCCGGCTGCGCATCGTCTCGATGTCGATCGCCTGGTACAGCGCGCGGCGCACCCGCAGGTCCTTGAACGGGTTCTTGCCCTTGACGCTGCTGTAGAGCAACTGCTCGCGGCGCTGGTCCATGCCGATGAAGACGATGCGGTTCTCCGGCCCTTCGATCACCTGGATGCCGGGCGCGCTGCGCAGCCGCGCCAGGTCTTGCGGCGCCGGGTCGAGCACGAAATCGATCTCGCCCGAGATCAAGGCCGCGACCCGCGTCGCATCGCTCTTGATCGGGGTGTAGACCACCTGCTGCACATTGCCGTCGAAGGCGCCCCACCACGCGGCGTTGCGCTGGTAGACGGTCTTCACATCGGGCTGGCGCAGCACCAGCTTGTAGGGGCCGGTGCCGTTGGCGTTCAGTGCGGCGTGGCCTTCTTGCTTACTCTTGTAGTCGATCGGTTGGGTGGCGCTGTGCTTCTCGGCCCAGGCACGGCTCATGATCTGCACGGTGGACAGGTGCTGCAAGAAGATCGGGTTGACTTCCTTCAGCACGAAGTCGACGGTGAGCGCATCGACGGTCTGGGGCTCGCCGAGGGCCAGCGCATAGGTCTTGATGTCCGAGGCGCTGTCACGCGCACGCCGCACCGAGAACACCACGTCGTCGGCGCTGAACGGCGCGCCGTCGTGGAACTTCACGTTCGGCCGCAGCTTGAAACGCCAGCGCAGCGGGCCGCTTTGCTGCCAGGACAGCGCCAGCACTGGCACCAGGTCGAGTCGGCGATCGCGGTTGACCAGCGTCTCGTAGACCTGCCCGTTCAGGTTGTTGGTCAGCAGCTCGTTCTGAGAATGCGGGTCCATCGTCTGCGGATCGCCCTGCGAGGCCCAGCGCAGCGTCTGCGCGTGTGCCGAGGCGACGAACAGCGCGCCGCTCAGCAAGCAGGCGATCCGCAGTGCGGCCTGCTTCCCGATCCAACGCAGCACCCCATCACCTGATTTCATCGGCCGTCCTGACACCGTCGAGCCGGTCAGTGTAGGGGTCGCCTCTGCAGCGAGCCGCCCCGCGTCAGCGCTTGTGGCCGATCCGGCGCAGCGCTTCCTCGCCAGCCCACAGCTCGTCGAGGTGCGTGAACTTCCAGGTCTCGTTCGATTCGCGCCCGGTGATCCGGTCGGCGCAGCGGGCATCCGACAGGTCCAGCAAACGCGGCGTCACGTACAGGCCCTGCTGGGTCGAGAAAAACACCTTGACTTCGGGGGCGGTCAGCGCGGACTCGTTGGTTCGCGTGACCACCGCGAGCAGGCCCGACTTCAGCCGCACCAGCGAGCCGGTGGGGTAGATGCCGAGGCTGGAGACGAAGGCCTTGAAAACCGCAGCGTCGAAGTGCCCCTGGACCCAGCCGGCCATCCGCGCCACCGATTCGGCCGGATCCCAGCCCCGCTTGTACGGGCGGTTCGAAGTGATCGCGTCGTAGACATCACACACCGCACCCATCTTCGCGAACAGCGAGATCTGGTCGCCCTGCAGTCGGTGCGGGTAGCCCGAGCCATCGATTTTTTCATGGTGGTGCAGGCACACATCGAGCACCGACTCGTGCGCCTTATCGCCGGACAACAGCAGCGCTTGGCCGCGCTCGGGGTGCGTGCGGATGATGTCGAATTCCGCCTCGCTGAGCTTGCCCGGTTTGTTGAGGATGTGCAGCGGCATCACGGCCTTGCCCAAGTCGTGCAGCAGCCCCGCTTTCGCTGCCAGCCGGACCTGCGTTTCGTCGAGGCCCAGTTGCCGGGCCAGCGCGGCCATCAACGCGGCCACCGCCACCGAATGCATGTAGCTGTAATCGTCGTGGCTCTTCAGGCGCGCCAGCGATACCAGCGCGGTCGGGTTGCGCCACACCGATTCGGCGATCTCGTGGACCAACTCGGTGCACTCTTTGCTGTAGACCATGTGGCCCATGCGGGCTTCGCTGAACAGCGAGATCACCGCAGCGCGGGCCTGGTTGCACAGCTCCGCAGCGCGGCGCACTTCGTCGTTGAACGACGCCGGGGCTGGCGGCGTGAACGTTGCGGCGCGGTTCGGCCCAATCGCGCTGCCGCTGTCGAGCGGTGCAGCGGGCGACCCGCTCACTGCGGCGGTTGGTCCCCGCGCGTCCGACGAACCGCTGGCTTCACTGGCCACGTCCAGGCCCTGGGTGAGGTCGATCCAGCATTCCTGAATGCCGCTGAGCCGGAGCCTGCTCAGGTCGGCCGGGTCGTGCAGCACGAAGTTCGTCCGCCAGAACGGATGGTCCAGCCATGCACCGCAGATCTCGTGCAGATGCATGCCCAGACGCAACTGATGGACCGGGACCTTCTTGAGCACGGGCAAAGAAATCTCCAGTCGTATCGGAGTCACAAGCCCTCGACTTGAGAGGGCGATGCAGACTCACCGGCGCGGCACCGTGATTGAAGCGCCCATGAAAAAGCCGCTGCGAACAGCGGCTGATGTCAAGCCCTGACCGACCTGTCGGCCAGTCTGCAAGCTCAGCGGAAGCGGGACTGCGGAACCGTGTGCAATTCGCCCGGCAGCGAGCCAATGTAAGCCGCCATTTCTTTCAGCTCGGCACGCGTGTACTGGCGTGCCATGCCGGCCATGATCGCGTTCTTGCGGCCGACCTGCGGATTGCCGTCGGTCTGGTACGCCTTCAATGCGACGTAGAGATAGTCCGGATGTTGGCCGGCGATCTTCGGATAGTTCGGGGCGATCGGCTTGCTGTAATTCTCGCCGTGGCAAGACGAGCAGTTGGCCTTCTTCAGCAGTTCGGCCACCCGGGCCGACGGGGCGCTCGGTGCGCCCGCTGGCGCGGCAACCGCACCCTTCGGCTGGGTTTCGTAGAACGCAGCGAGATCGGCCATGTCCTGGTCGCTCAGTGCCGCTGCGATGCCTTTCATCGTCGGATGCAGGCGCTCGCCTTTTTTGTAGGCGGTCAGCGAAGACACCAAGTACGCGGCGTTTTGGCCGGCGATCATCGGCACCTTGTGAATTTCAGGGAAGCTGGCCTGGTAGCCGGCGATGCCGTGGCAACCGATGCACAACTGCGCCTTTTTTTCGCCGACCTTGGCGTCTTGCGCAACAGCGGCAGTGCTGGAACCACCGGCGATCAACAGCGTCAGAAATAGCGTAAGCAATGAACTCATGATCGGGCGAATACGAAGTGCAGGGTTGAAAACAACCGCGAAGTATAGAGGGCCTGTTTCTCTATACTGACTTTGCGCCGACGATCCGCGGGTTTACGGAAAACCACATGAAGTTCAAAGGCACCCCAGACTACGTCGCCACCGACGATTTGATGCTCGCGGTCAACGCCGCCGCCACGTTGAAGCGCCCACTCCTGGTCAAGGGCGAGCCGGGCACCGGCAAGACGATGCTGGCCGAGGAAGTCGCCAAGGCGCTCGGCATGCCGCTGTTGCAGTGGCACATCAAAAGCACCACCAAGGCGCAGCAGGGGCTGTACGAATACGACGCGGTGAGCCGGCTGCGCGACAGCCAGCTGGCCGACATCGACGGCGGCGCCAAGGTGCGCGACATCCGCAACTACATCGTGCAAGGCGTGTTGTGGAAGGCGTTCACTGCCGAAGCGCCGGTGGTGCTGCTGATCGACGAGATCGACAAGGCCGACATCGAGTTCCCGAACGACTTGCTGAGGGAGATCGACCGGATGGAGTTCTACGTCTACGTGACGCGTGAGCGGATCCGCGCGGTGCATCTGCCGCTGGTCTTCATCACCTCGAACAACGAGAAGGAGTTGCCCGACGCCTTCTTGCGCCGCTGCTTCTTTCACTACATCCAGTTCCCCGACGCCGACACGATGCAGCGCATCGTCCAGGTGCACTTTCCAGACCTGAAGCAGAACCTGCTGACTGCGGCGATGAAGCGCTTCTACGACGTGCGCAGCCTGCCTGGGCTGAAGAAGAAGCCGTCGACCTCCGAGCTGCTGGATTGGCTCCGGCTGCTGGTCGCCGAAGACATCCCGCTGGCCGCGCTGCAAAGCCAGGACGACCAGGTGGTCGTGCCGCCGCTGATCGGCGCCTTGTTGAAGACCGAGCAGGACACCGCGCTGTTCGAGAAGCTGGTGTTCATGCAGCGGCAGCGCCGTTGAGCGACGGCACGCGCCGCTGGGCACCGTTTCGTTGATGAAGTGCCCGCGATGTTGATCGACTTTTTCCTGTCGCTGCGTGCTGCCAAACTGAAGGTGTCGGTGCGTGAGTTCCTGACGCTGCTCGAAGCGCTGGAGGCCGGGGTGCTCGACGGCGATGGCTCCGACGCCGACCACGGCGGCCCGACGCTCGATGGCTTTTATGTGCTGGCGCGTGCCACGCTGGTCAAGGACGAATCCCATTTCGACGCCTTCGACCGCGCGTTTGCGGCGTACTTCAAGGGCGTCGAGTCGCTGACCGATTTCACACAAGACATCCCACTCGAATGGCTGCGCAAGGTGCTCGAACTCGAACTGAGCCCGGAAGAAAAAGCCGCGATCGAGAAGTTGGGCTGGGACGAGCTGATGGCCACGTTGAAGCGGCGCTTCGAGGAACAGATTGAACGCCACCAGGGCGGCAGCAAGTGGATCGGCACCGGCGGCACCAGCCCGTTCGGCGCTTATGGCAGCAACCCGCAAGGCATCCGCATCGGGCAGGAGCGCAGCCGCCAGCGCAGCGCCGTCAAGGTGTGGGACCAGCGCCGCTTCAAAGACTACGACGCGAACGCCGAGCTGGGCACGCGGCACATCCAGATCGCACTGCGTCGGCTGCGACGTTTCGCGCGCGAAGGCTCGCCCGATGAGCTCGATCTCGACGACACGATCCGCGCCACCGCAGTCAACGCGGGTCATCTCGATCTGAAGATGGTGCCGGAGCGCCACAACCACCTCAAGGTGCTGCTGCTGATGGATGTGGGCGGCACCATGGACGACCACGTGCACCGCGTCGAGCAGATCTTCAGCGCCGCCAAATCGGCCTTCAAGCACATGGAGTTTTATTACTTCCACAACTGCGTCTACGACTTCATGTGGAAGAACAACCAGCGCCGCCACGCTGAGAAGGTCCCGACGCAAGACCTGCTGCATCGGTACAACAAGGACTACAAGCTGATCTTCGTCGGCGACGCGACGATGAGCCCGTACGAGATCGTGCAGCCTGGCGGCAGTGTCGAATATCACAACGAGGAAGCGGGCGCCGAATGGCTGCGCCGACTCACGCAGGCGTTCCCGAAGTTCGCCTGGATCAACCCGGAGCCGCAGGCGCTCTGGAGCTATCGGCAGAGCATCGCGCTGATCCAGCAGCTGATGAACCAGCGCATGTACCCGCTGACGCTGCCCGGGCTCGAAGCGGCGATGCGCACGCTCAGCCGATGAGGTGGCCTCAGGCGGCAGCCGTCGGGGTTTGCGCCGCGGTTTTGCTGGGTCTGAGCGGTTGCGCCAGCGTCTCGAAACTGTTCGGCCGCACCGACACCGCGGCCGCCGCGCCGCCGTCGAAGCCGGTGGTGGCGGTGTACCGGCTCGAGGTCGAAGCGCCTGCGGAGTTGGGCCGGCTGCTCAGCACCTACCTCGACCTCGCGCGGTTTCAGAGCGTGCCTGAAAGCGAGGACATCACGCCCGCCGAGATCGACCGCCTGATTGCTGCCGCGCCGGTGCAGGTGCGTGCGCTGCTCGAAACCGAGGGCTATTTCAACCCCGAGGTGAAGGTGGCACGGGTGGGTGCGGGCGCCGGGTCGGCGGAGGGACAGGCCGCAGCGCGCGACCGCGCCGAGGGCTCGCCGGAGAACGCCCCTGTCGCCGGTCCAAGCGAGATTCCGCTGCTGCGGGTGCAGGTCACGCCTGGTCCGCGCGCCGCCATCGAGCGCTTCACCTTCAAGGCGCAAGGCCCGTTGCAAGTGGCTGCCGACGCCGGTTCGCTCGATGCAAAGGTGCTGCTGGCCCAGGTGCGCAACAGTTGGCGGCTGCCGCCGGATTTTCCGTTCCGGCAATCGGAATGGAGCGGCGCGAAAAACGGGGCCCTCGCCAAGCTGCGCGCCGACGGCTATCCGGCCGCCACGATCAGCGAATCGAAAGCGCGGGTCGATGCGCAAACCAACACGGTGCAGCTCGACGTGACGGCCGACAGCAGCGTGCTGTACCGACTCGGCCCGCTGAACATCACCGGCCTCGGCCGTTATGACGACGACACGGTGCGCAAGTTGTCCACGCTGAAACCCGGCGCGCCCTACCGCGAGTCGCAACTGGTCGACTTCCAGGAACGCTTGCAGAAGGTCGGGCTGTTCGAGGGTGCGTCGGTGGTGCTCGATGCCGACCCCGCGACTGCGCAGGCCGCGCCGGTCAATGTGCAGGTGCGCGAGCTGCCGCTGCAGCAAGCCACGTTCGGTGCGGGCTACAGCGCCAACACCGGGCCGCGCCTCACCGCAGAGCACACGCACCGGCAGCCGTTCGGTTGGCGCTGGATCGCCAAGAACAAGCTCGAGCTCGGGCCGAAATTGAAGTCGTGGAGCGGCGAGCTGACCTCATACCCGCTGGACGGGCTGTACCGCAACCTGATCGCCGGCAGCGCCGAGCAATTGAAGACCGTCGGCGAGGTGCGCGACTCGTGGACCGCGCGCATCGGGCGCACGCAGGACACGCCGCGCATCGAGCGGCTGTACTACGCTGAGCTGACGCATTCGCGTCTTGAAACCTCGTCCGACACCGGCATCACGGTCGCCAGCAACGACGCCGCGTCCGGCAACTACCACTGGATCTACCGCGACCTCGACAGCGTGCTGCTGCCCACCGAGGGCTACACACTGTCGGCGCAGGCGGCGCTCGGTTTCGCACGCAGCGGCAACGAAAACAACGGCCCGTTCGGTCGCGCCTACGGCCGCTACACCGGCTACCACACGCTCGGCGACTCCTGGTACGCGACGACGCGGGTCGAGGCCGGCCAGGTGCTGGCGAACAACGCGGTCGGCATCCCGGACACGCTGCTGTTTCGTGCCGGCGGTGACGATTCGGTGCGCGGCTACGCCTACCGGTCGCTGGGCCCGAAGAACAACGGCGCGCTGCTCAGCGGCCGCGTGCTGCTGACCGGCAGCGCCGAAATCGCGCGGCCTATTTCGCCCCGATTGCGTTCGTTGTGGGGCGCGGCCTTCATCGACGCTGGTAACGCGGCCGACCACTGGCAGGACCTGAGCCCGGTGTTCGGCTACGGCGTCGGCCTGCGCTGGCGCAGCCCGGTCGGCCCGTTGCGGCTGGACGTCGCCTACGGGCAGAAGGTGGCGAAATTGCGCCTGCACCTCAGCGTGGGGATCGCGTTTTGAGCGACGACATGACCGCATCGGCATCGCCGCTGGCGCCCGCGCCGTCGGCGCCCGATTCGTCGATGCCGCAGCCGGCGAAGCGCCGCTGGCCGCGCGTGCTCGGCTGGACGGCGGGGATCGGCCTGCTGCTGGTGGTGCTGCTCGTCGGTGCGCTGGCGGGCGGCCTGTGGTGGGCGGTGCGCAGCGAGGCCGGCAGCGCCTGGGTGGTGTCCCGCTTGCCCGGCATCGAGGTGAGCGCGCCGCGCGGCGTGCTGCTCGGCGATTTCGAAGCGCAGCGGCTGCAGCTGACGCTGCCCGGCGGCACCACCCGCCTCGTGCTCACCGACTTCGGCTGGCGGGGGCTGCGGGTGCAGCGCAGCGCTGTCCCCGGGCTGTGGGCGCGCGTCGCATTCACTGATGTGCACGCCGCCCGGCTCGACCTGCTGCTGACACCGAGCGAGACGAAGCAGCCGCTCGCGCCGCCGACTGCGCTCGATCTGCCGCTGCAGATCGACATCGCTGCGCTGCGCATCGATGCGCTGCACGCGGCGGCGCTCGGCCAGACGCCGCTGCGCAACGTGCACGCCCGGGTTCAGTTGGGGGCCAGCGACGGCAGCACGCACCGCGTCGACGCACTGAGTGCCGCGTGGGACCGGTTGCAGGCGCGCGGCTCAGCACGCATCGATACCCAGGCCCCGTTCGCGGTGGACGCGCAGCTCGACCTGTCGCAAGACCATGTGGCGGCGGCGGCGGTGGCAGCGCCAGCGCCGGTGGCGCCCGCCACGCCGCCAGCCGCTGCCGCATCCGCACCAATCGCCGCCCCGGCAGAGCAGCGGTCGATCGACCTGGCCGCGTGGCAAGCCAGCCTCGCTTTGGTCGGCCCACTCGAAGCCCCGACCTTGCGCGCCACGGTGCGTTCCCCCGCAACCGCGACGCACGCGGCGCAATCGCTGGACGCGCAGGCCGGCCTGCGCCCGTTCGCCGCCTGGCCGCTGGCCGACTTGCAGGCCAGCACGCGCGCGCTCGATCTGTCGGCGTTGAGTGCGGCGGCGCCGATCACCTCGCTGACCGGTCGCGCGACGATCCAAACCGAAGCCCTCGATCGGCCGGTCGACGCCCGCATCACCCTGAGCAACGACGCCGCCGGCCGCTGGAACGACGGCCGCCTGCCGCTGCGCCGACTCGACGCTGAACTGGTCGGCCGCGCCGACGACCGCCGCGCGTTCGAGCTGAAGCGCTTCGACGCCGAACTCGGCACCCGCGAGCAAGCGGCCGGCCATCTGGAAGGTCGCGGGCAGTGGACCGCCGAGCGATCGACGCTGGACGCCCGCCTGCGCGCCTTGCAGCCGTCGCGGCTCGATGCCCGCGCGCCGGAGATGCTGCTCAGCGGGCCGCTGTCGCTGGTGGCGCTGACTCCGCGCAGTGCGGTGCTGGTGCCCACAGGCAGCGCCAGCGCGTCGGCCCGCACGACACCGGCTGCCCGACCCCAACTCGACGTGAAGCTCGATCTCACCGGCGCGCTGGCCCCATCGATCGGCCGCGGCCAGGTGCAGACCGCCGGCAAGACGGTGCAGCTCAAGCTCGACGCCCGGCTCGACACGCA
>JANMTL010000006.1:0-2091 GCA_031390425.1 Rhizobacter sp. | reverse complement strand
TGATAAAAGCGCGTCTTTTTCTCCAGGCCCAGCAGGCGCAGCGCTTCGAGGATGCGCAGGGTGCCGATGCCGTCGGCGTTGGCGGTGTATTCGGGCAGCTCGAACGACACACCGACATGACTCATCGCCGCCAGGTTGTAGATCTCGTCGGGCTGCACCTGCTGGATGATCCGCGTCAGGTTGGTGCTGTCGGTCAGGTCGCCGTGGTGCAGGATGAAACGCTGGTGATCGACGTGCGGATCCTGGTACAGGTGATCGATGCGCTCGGTGTTGAACAGCGACGAGCGGCGCTTGATGCCGTGCACCTCGTAGCCTTTGCCGAGCAACAGCTCGCTGAGGTAAGCACCGTCTTGTCCGGTCACGCCCGTGATCAGCGCGCGTTTGCGCGATTGCGGCGCGGCGGCGGACCGGCCGCTAATATCGCCGGTCGCGACCGCGCGGTCGGAGTCGTCTCGTTTCATGGCTGCGCAGGCTATTGAGGTTTTGTGACGCCCGTGTACTCGCACGGCGCGCCGGCGCCTGTGATGTAGTTGTCACATGCCGCTGATACGGTGCTGCGCTATCGCCGAGAGCATTCCGGCACGACAGCGGACTTTCCTCATGACATCCAAATTCCACTTCGGCGCAGTCGCGCTCGCCTTCACCCTCGTCGGCCTGGCCGGTTGTGGCGGCGGGGGCGGCGGTAAAAACGACGACGGCGGGTCGGGCGGCGGCAACACGACGTTTCCGTCGTCCGGCGCCTACGGCTGGATATTGAAGTCCTCGGGCCCGACCGACGCGCTGAAGTTCGGTTTGTCGCTGGTTCACCCAAGCAAGACGGACACCGAGTACGTGATCGAAAGCGCCAGCTTGAACGTCACCGACGCGCGGCTGGTGTCCAGCGGCTCGGTCGACACCAGCGCGCGACGTGCCACGTCGGTGCAACCGCACTCGCTGGTCTACATCGTCGGGGGCGATGTGCGTGCGGTGCCGATGCAAGCCGATGGCACGGCACCGCTGTCGAAAGTACAGCGTTCGAATTCGACATCGGCCTGCCGCTTTTTGATTTCAGCCAACGACTACGCCGCGCCGTTGAACTCGCGCTATATCGTCTCCACCGCCGGCACCGACGGCGATTGCAACACCATCGACGACGCCCGGGCAGAGGCGCGCTTCAACGGCAGTGGCGGACTTGTCTACACACCGCTGGCTGGCGACCCTCCGCTCGACGTGGCGCGCGATCCGGCGACGCTGGCACCACGCGGTTGGATCTACGCGCGCGAGGTCGTGCTCTGGAACACCAACCTGCCCGCCATCGAACTGCGCGACATCGCTGCGCCCGACATCACCAGCGTGGTGGCGAGCACGTACCGGCAGGCCTTGGTGGAAGACGGCACGCAACTCGCTGTGATCGACTTTTCGGGCAGCAGCGGCTCCGATGAAACCCTGCTCGGCACCCCGCTCACTGCGGGCAGCGGCTGGCAATCAATAGGCTTCGATGCCGACAGCTTCTACGTCTACAGAAACTCCAGCAACACCTTCGACGCGACCTGGACCGTTCTGGAGATCGCCCGCAGCAACCCGACTGCAACCGTGATTGCCACGGGCAGCGGCTTGGTGACGCTGTCCAGCATGGGCAGTGATGTGCTGTACCTGACAGTACAACGGCTGACCGACAACCGCCTGGTGCGTATCAACAAGACAGGCGGCACGCCCGTCGAGACCGTCACCCCGACGACCACGTTCGTCTCGGTGCAGACCAGCGCCAGCGGCGTGCATTTGCTGTGGCGGGTCACCGGCGTGGGCAGCGCCGCAGCCGACTACACCATCGAGTTCGTCGACGAAAGCAGCACCACCCCGTTGCTGACCCGCACCGGCGGCTACCCGATCAACGTGGCAGACGCGAGCACCCAGAACTTCAACACCAGCGAAAGTCGCAACCGATTCGTCTTTGCCAGCGGCTTCACTGCAGCCCGCGCCTTCAACGGCGCCACGCTGGAAACCTTTGACGCCGCGACGAGCACGTCACGGGTCTTGGGCGCGCTGCCTGGGTCGGCCGACTTCGGCACCGATTTCGGCATCGCCACCGCCATCGGCGGGCCGAGCGGCGTG